>JBKJMK010000276.1:0-4738 GCA_046596005.1 Usitatibacteraceae bacterium
GGGCGAGTTTTCGGATGGAAGGGCTGGCGTGCACGGCCGCAGTGACAACGCCGTGCCCTGCGGCAACTGCAACAGGTGCCGGGCTGGGAGCCAATACTGGTGCGGCTTTTGGCGGCACAGGCTCCGGGATCCGTGCCGATGCTGGTGTTTCAGCCTTTGCAGCTTCTGCTGTCGGCGCGGGTTGCGGTGTGGACGTAGCAGTACTCTCCTCAAGCACCAGCACCAGACTTCCCATCGATACCTTGTCGCCGAGCTTGACCTTAAGTTCCTTCACCACACCGGCATGGGTGGAAGGTACCTCCATCGTTGCCTTGTCGCTCTCAAGCGAAATAAGTGAGTCTTCTTTTTTTACAACATCACCCGGTTTGACCAGAATTTCAATCACCGGAATATCGTTGAAATCACCGATATCGGGAACTTTTACTTCGACGAGATTTGCCACGCAAATGCTCCTTCTTGGATTTTATTTAGCATGTAGCCTACACCGTCCAAGGCGCTGGCTTGGCCGGATCAATGCCATATTTCCTGATCGCGTCAGAAACCACCCTGGCTTGAATCTGCCCGTCATCGGCCAGCGCTTTCAATGCGGCAACAACGACGTAATAGCGATTTACCTCGAAGAATTTACGCAGTTGTTTTCTGGTGTCCGAGCGCCCAAAACCGTCGGTGCCGAGCACGGAGAATTTGCGGTCGCCTACATAGGGCCGAATTTGATCGGCGAATGAACGCATGTAGTCGGTGGAGGCAATGGCCGGCCCTTTTCTTCCTTTGAGCAGCGTTGCCACGTGTGACAATTGCGGCTTGTCTTCGGGGTGCAATAAATTAATGCGCTCGGCTGCCATGCCGTTACGACGCAACTCGGTGAAGGACGTGCAACTCCAGACGTCGGATGCCACGCCCCAATCGAGCTCAAGCAATTCCGAGGCTGCGATCACCTCGCGAAAAATACTGCCCGACCCCATCAACTGCACGCGCGGTTTTTTCGCGTCCGGCCCTTCACGAAACAGATACATCCCCTTGAGAATATCGGCCTCGACACCTTTGGGCATGGCCGGGTGCGTGTAGTTTTCGTTCATCACGGTAATGTAGTAGTAGATGTGTTCCATCTTCTCGTACATGCGCTTCAAGCCATCGTGCATGATGACCGCGAGTTCATAGCTGAACGTCGGGTCGTAGGAAATGCAGTTGGGAATCGTTGCCGACAACAGATGACTGTGGCCGTCTTCGTGCTGCAAGCCTTCGCCGTTCAATGTGGTGCGACCGGACGTGCCACCGAGCAGGAATCCGCGCACCTGCATATCGCCCGCCGCCCATGCCAGATCGCCGACCCGCTGGAAGCCAAACATGGAATAGAAAATGAAAAACGGAATCATGTGCTGGCCATGATTGGCGTAGCTGGTGCCTGCTGCCATCCAGGAACAAAACGCGCCGGCTTCGTTGATACCTTCCTGCAGGATCTGTCCGGCTTTATCTTCCTTGTAGAACATCAATTCACCCGCGTCTACGGGTTCATAGAGCTGGCCTACTGATGAATAAATGCCCAACTGGCGGAACATGCCTTCCATGCCGAAGGTGCGCGACTCATCGGCGACGATCGGCACCACGCGCGGCCCGAGTTCTTTGTCACGCAGCAACGCACTGAGCGCGCGCACAAACGCCATCGTCGTGGAAATCTCGCGTTCTTCGGTGCTCTTGAGCAGCGCCTCGAACATGGAAAGCGCCGGCACATTCAGCGCGGGAATGTTGTGATGCCGGATTGGAAATGAGCCACCCAATTTTTCACGCGCCGCCTTCAGATACTTCATCTCGGCTGAGTCTTCGGGTGGTTTATAAAACGGTATGTCGGCGATCACATCGTCGGCAACCGGAATATTGAAGCGGTCACGGAATTGTTTCAGCGATGCCAGGTCCATTTTCTTTTGTTGATGCGTGGCATTCTGGCCTTCACCGGATTTCCCCATTCCAAAACCTTTCACGGTCTTGGCGAGAATCACGGTTGGCTGGCCTTTGTGGTTCACCGCCGCAGAGTACGCGGCATAGACCTTGTAGGGATCGTGGCCGCCCCGATTCAAACGCCAGACATCGTCGTCGGACATCGACGACACCATTTTTTCCAGCTCGGGATATTTGCCGAAAAAGTGTTTGCGCACGTAAGCACCGTCACGCGCTTTGTAGTTCTGGTATTCGCCATCGACGGCCTCCATCATGCGGCGTTGCAGCAAGCCATCGGTATCCTGAGCGAGTAGCGGATCCCAGTAGCGTCCCCAGATCGCTTTGATGACATTCCAGCCTGAACCCCGGAAATCGGCTTCGAGCTCCTGGATGATCTTGCCGTTGCCGCGCACCGGGCCATCAAGGCGCTGCAAATTGCAATTGACGACAAAGATGAGATTGTCGAGGCCTTCGCGCGAGGCGAGGGCAATGGCACCGAGCGATTCAGGCTCATCCATTTCACCATCGCCCATAAACGCCCAGACCTTGCGGCCTTCGGTGTTGACGATACCGCGATTGTGCAGGTATTTCATGAAGCGGGCCTGATAAATCGCCTGGAGCGGACCGAGACCCATCGACACCGTGGGGAACTGCCAGAAATCAGGCATCAGCCAAGGATGTGGATAGCTTGAAATGCCATCGCCGTCGACTTCCTGACGGAATTTCACCATCTGTTCTTCGGTGAATCGTCCTTCAAGAAAAGCCCGCGCATAAACGCCGGGAGAAGAGTGTCCCTGCATGAAAACCAGATCGCCACCGTGGGTGGCGCAGGGCGCATGCCAGAAATGATCGAAGCCAATATCGTAAAGCGTCGATGCCGACTGGTAGCTCGCGATATGTCCGCCGAGTTCCGAGCTTTCCTTATTTGCACGCAGCACCAGCGCAACCGCATTCCACCGGATCAGCGAGCGAATGCGATGTTCCATTTCCTGGTCGCCCGGCAGCGCATCTTCAGCGTGCGGCGGTATCGTATTGATGTAAGCCGTATTGGCAGAGTAGGGCAGGTACGCGCCAGAGCGTCGCGCCTTCTCGATGAGTTGCTCAAGCAGAAAATGTGCACGCGCCGGGCCTTCGGCCTCAAGCACACCTTCCAGCGCGGCGATCCACTCCCGGGTTTCCTGTGGGTCTACATCGTTTTCAAGGAAGTTGGGGCGGTCCATGAAAATCTCCTCTGGTCATCGTTATTTAAATTCAAATGCAATCTTAAACCGTATTGGGGGAATCTCCGACGCGCGCACGTCGGATCAGCATTTGTTAGCGGCCCGACAACATCTAGTCAATCCGAAAGCGCCGAACACGCCAGATAAAATCCCGCACGCCGCGCGACCGCTTCCCGGTATTCGCCGCGTAACGCAAGGCAACATACGTTTCAAATAATGGCCCCGCTTTTTGCGCGGCGCTTGGGCGAAGCCGCTTCAGGTGCTGCCAATAGTCCAGTGGCCCTTCGTGCGCTGCGCGCTTGATACCCGTTTGCGCAAGTTTCTTGCAAAGGCGCTCATAGGCCGCAACAATCGGATCCTTCTGCGTTTGCAAGGCACGCATATACAAAAACAGGCCCGCCACCCCGCCTGTGGCCAGCACGCCTGCGATCAGCCAGGTCGCGATCGAGCGCCAGTCCACGTCGCGCATACCAAGACCTTCCAGAAAGTCGCGTTGCCGGTCCTGACTAAATCCCACCACCCAGCGGTTCCACTGCGTATTCATTGCATCCCATGAAAAGGCAATCTGTCGCAACAGCCCCAGCTTGTCCGCGCTGATCAGGTTATTTATCACACCGATCGGACCAAAGGCTTCCGACATGCCGCGGTTGATGCGCAACGGTGAAACCGCGAAGGTTGGATCGACGCGCACCCAGCCCAGATCGGCAAACCAGACTTCCGACCATGCGTGTGCCTCCGCCTGGCGCACCACCAGTTGACGTGTAATCGGATTCACTTCGCCACCCTGGTAGCCGGTGACGACGCGCGCGGGAATGCCGGCCGCTCGCAATAACAGCACAAAACTGCCGGCGTAGTGTTCGCAAAAGCCTTTCTTGGTATCGAAGAAAAACTCATCCACCGGATTTGCACCCAGGCGCGGTGGTTCCAGCGTGTAATCAAATTCTTTGTTGTAACGAGTAAGCAGCGTTTCCACCAGCGCTTTCTGGTCCGGAAAGTCCTGCCGCAATTTCTTGCCGTAGGCAATCGCGCGCGGATTGAGCCTGGTATCGTAGTTGAGATACGGCTGCAGTTCTTTGGAGCCAGATTCGGTGCCGACCTTATAGCGCAGATGCGAGGTGATGGCATATGCTTTCAGATTCGCTACCGGTGTTCGCGAGCGGATTTGGAAGTCGCCCAGGAAGTACGCGTCGTCTGGCGCTGCTGCTGGCAAGTCCAGCGCGAACAGCCAGAGTTTGTTATGCGGTTGCAGTGTGACGGTGTAGCGAATCGGCGGGCCTTGCGGCACATAGTCGAGTTTCACGCGACTGGCAACCGGATACATGCGCCACGCGCGCCCATCCTGCTCGCCCAGCACCGGGCCGCGCCAGTAAAGGTCTTCGGTTTGCGGCACCGCGCCATCGAATTCAACGCGAAACGCGATCGCCTCGGAAACAGACAATTTGCTGATATCGCCCGGCGACATGCTGTCAGACAATCCAGTTTGTGAGCGTTCGTCCTGCGGCATGCTCCAAAGCGCGCCGGAAAGTCGGGGAAACAGGAAAAACAGCACTAGCATCATCGGGATCGCTTGCAGTAATAGCCAGCCC
>JBKJMK010000309.1:0-3780 GCA_046596005.1 Usitatibacteraceae bacterium
GCCATTGCCGAACGGTGTCGATCCGCTGCAATTGGCGATGTTGACGGTTAACCCGCCGACGGCGTATTTGTTGCTCAGGGAATTTGTCGATCTGCAATCGGGCGACTGGCTGATACAGAACGCGGCAAATTCCGGCGTCGGCGAATACCTGATACAACTCGCGAAAATTCGTGGTTTCAAAACGGTCAATATTGTGCGGCGTGAATCTGCGGTTGCGGCGGTGAGGGCCATGGGCGGTGACGTTGTACTGGTCGATGGCAGCGACCTTGCCAAGCGCGTCGCGGATGCTACCGGCAACGCGAAAATTCGCCTGGGCATCGATGCAGTCGGCGGAAAATCCACCGACAACCTGGCAGAGTGTCTCACCGAAGGCGGTGTACTGGTGAACTACGGCATGATGAGCGGTGAATCATGTGTAGTCTCGCCTTCGTCGTTTGTATTTCGCGATATCACGCTGCGCGGATTCTGGCTTGCGCTGTGGTTTCGCAAGGCAACACTGCCGCAACAAATGGCGGTATTCGGCGAACTGGCGAAATTGATCGCAAGCGGAAAATTGACAGCGCGCGTGCAGGCAACTTATGACATCAGCCAGATCAAGGCAGCCGTGATGGCGGCCGCAGCGGGCGAGCGTAATGGCAAAATCCTGATGGTGCCTAAAAACTGACTACTTGCTAACATACAGAGTGTGAAATGTTCATCGCAAACAGGGATAGATCAAAATGAAATCCACCGTTCTCGTTCTAACAATTGCATTGCCACTTTCCCTGGCCACATTTCCGGCGTCGGCCAAAGTAACTTGCGATGAGGTAATCGCAAAGATTGAGGCCAAGCTTGCGAATAAGAGCGTGACCAAATACACGCTTAAAGCCATACCTAAAAGTGAAGCCACCGATTTACGCGTGGTGGGCACATGCGATGCTGGCGCGAAGAAGATCATTTACAAGCGTGGCTGAATCCATGCGCTGCACGCCACGGTCGCCCGACTTTTAAATATTTGAAGCGTAGACCCAGCATTGGCGAGCCTCATAGACTGAAAATGCCTGAAAATCCTTGCCAATGCTAGTGTTTTGAATTTTCGCCATAGAAATCCGCAACTAATATGGCCGCCGTCTTCATCGCGTTTATTGATTAGCTTTCTCACCGTCGCGAGCGCCCATATGTCCGCACCAGCCAACTCTTTCAAATCCATTATCTATGCCCTCGTGGCAAACTTCGCCATCGCGGTCGCGAAGACTACCGGTGCGATTTATACAGGTTCGTCCTCGATGCTGGCCGAAGCTGTTCATTCCTTCGCCGATTGCGGCAATCAGGCGTTACTTATCTGGGGGCTCAAAGAGGCCGTGCGAGCACCTACGGCAGATCATCCGCTTGGCTTTGGGAAGGCAATTTATTTCTGGAGTTTCATTGTCGCGGTGATGCTGTTCAGCATGGGCGGCGTGTTCTCGATTTACGAAGGATTGCACAAAATCTCCAGTAATGAGCCCTTACAAAACCCTTGGGTTGCCATCGCCATCCTGAGCTTCGGTATCGTCGCCGAGTGCGTGTCGTTGTGGGGCTGCGTGCGCGAGATCAATAAAGTACGCGGCACGCAATCGCTCTGGTCGTGGTTTAGGAGCAGTCGCCAAAGTGAACTGGTTGTAATCCTGGGCGAAGATATCGCCGCGTTGGGCGGACTCGCGCTGGCGCTAGGTTTCATTGCGCTCGCGATGGTCACCGGCAACCCTGTCTGGGATGCGATTGGTTCGATGGCAATCGGTACGCTATTGTTAGTGGTCGCGTGGCTGATTGGCGCGGAGGTCAAAGCGCTGCTGATCGGTCAGAGTGCGGAGCCCGAAATGCTCGCACAAATGAAAAAGCATCTGACGGATGCGCCCGAAGTAATTGAACTCTACAACCTGCTCACCCAGCAATTGGGTAGTGAAATCATGGTGGCGATCAAGGCGCGCATGCAGCCACAAGGCTCCGAAGTCGCATTGATTGTCGCCATTAATCGTGTTGAATCTGGATTTCGTGCTGCATTTCCGCAGGTGGGATGGATATTCTTCGAGCCCGATGTCGCTGATTGATTACTTTCAGGGGAAAACGTGGATCGACGACAAGCGGGATTATTGTTTGAACTCCCGCGCGAGTAATTCATAAGAACGATGTCGCGCGGCAGGGTCATGCGTCCAGGTGTTGATCACGATTTCATCCAGCGCCAGGCGTTCTCCCAGGCCAACCAGTAGCGCCGCAACTTGCGGTGGCGTTCCCACCAGTGCGCGGGCACGCAGTTTTTCAATCGTCGCAAGTTCATCATTTGAATATGGATAGGCAGCGGCTTCCTCCGGCGTGACCAGCGGCATGCGCAGGCCGCGCTCGAATCCCACGCGCCAAAACTCGCGTGTCATCAACAGCCGCCTTGCCTCCGCTTCAGAGTCCGCTGCCAGTGCCCATACGCAAATCGTTGCGATCGGTTTTGGGAAACGTTCGCTCGGTTGATAGTGCTGCCGATACAGTTCGAGCGCTTCTTCAACGCCCTTGCCTTCACTGAAAAAATACGCATAGGCATACGGCAGACCAAAATGCGCAGCCAGTTGCGCGCCGTAATTCGAGCTGCCGAGTATCCATAACTCGGGGCTGGTGGGACCAAGCGGGTGCGCGGTAATCTGGCGGAACGCATGCCCGGCGGGCAGCGGTGTTCCAGATACCCAGTCTTGCAGATCCCGCACCTGCTCCGGAAATTCTTCGGCTGCGTTCGAATTGGGATTCAACGCGAATGCGGTCAGGCGATCAGATCCGGGCGCGCGGCCTACACCCAAATCAATGCGCCCCGGCGCAATACCCTCAAGCACGCGAAATTGTTCCGCCACCTTCAAGGCTGAGTAATGCGGCAACATCACACCTGCGCTGCCCACGCGTATCCGCGAGGTCGTCGCGGCAATCGCGGCCATCAGCACCTCCGGTGCAGTGCCGACAATGCTGTCACTGTTGTGGTGTTCGGAGACCCAGTAACGGTGATAGCCGAGCGCATCGCAGTGGCGGGCAAGTTCAATGGACTCACGAATTGCAATGCTTTGCGAAACGCCTTTCGCCGACGGAGACTGATCGAGAACTGATAATTTCATTGCATGCTGGTTTCTGCGCTTCCAGGCTTTAGAGGCAGATGCCAAGGCCGCATCAGAACGCCCGTTCAATCAGTTTCGCCACCGGCGCATTGGCGGCAAGCGTGCCAAACATTGCGCCACGCAGATTACCCAGTCGCGATTGGCAAAAACTGTCCGCCACCATGTCGTTTCCTGCGCCAACCAATATCGCCGCTTGCAAAGTCAGCGCCATGCGTTCAACCAGGTAACGCGAGCGCTTTTCCAGATCTGCAGGGTCGGCAAGCTGTGCGGTGAGCGCGACAATTTCGGCATCCAGCAAAGCGTGGCCACCTTTCACTTTCGCAAACTCCGCAAACACGGCCTCGCGTGTGGCTGGTTCCCGCGTCAACGCACGTAAAACATCGAGACACTGGATGTTTCCGCTGCCTTCCCAGATGGAGTTTACTGGTGCCTGCCGATAGAGCCGCGGCAAAATCGATTCTTCAACATAGCCTGCGCCGCCCAGACATTCCTGCGCTTCGTTGACCAATGACGGACAGCGTTTACATATCCAGTATTTGCCGATGGCAGTGGCAATGCGTGCAAACGCCGCTTCGCGCGGGTCGCGCAGCGAGGCATCAATCGCGCGCGCAACCCGCAGCGAGAAGGCCATTGACGCTTCGGATTCGAGCGCCAGATCTGCCAGCACCATTTGCAT
>JBKJMK010000179.1:0-11007 GCA_046596005.1 Usitatibacteraceae bacterium
GTCTGATACTCCGTCACCCTCGTCTCAAAGAAATTCTTCTCTTTCTTGAGATCAATAAGCTCCGACATCCACGGGAACGGATTGGTCGCACCCGGGTACAGCACTTCCAGCCCGATCTGCTGCGCGCGGCGATTGGCGATGAAGCGCAGATACTCTTTGAACATCGGCGCGTTCAGGCCGAGCACGCCGCGCGGCATGGTGTCTTCGGCGTAGGCGTATTCGAGTTCCACGCCTTTACGGAAGATGACTTCGATTTCTTTCTTGAATTCATTGGTCCAGAGCTGCGGGTTTTCGAGCTTGATGGTGTTGACGAGGTCGATGCCGAAATTGCAGTGCATTGATTCGTCGCGCAGGATGTACTGGTACTGCTCGGCGGCACCGGTCATTTTGTTCTGGCGGCCGAGTGAGAGGATCTGCACGAAGCCGACATAGAAGAAGAGGCCTTCCATGATGCAGCTGAAGACGATCAGGGACTTGAGCAGGGCCTGGTCGTTCTCGAAGGTGCCGGTCTTGAACAGCGGATCGGTGAGGGTATCGATGAAAGGGATGAGGAAGCGGTCCTTGTCGCGGATGCATTTGACTTCATTGTAGGCATTGAAAATCTCGGCCTCGTCCATGCCCAGGCTCTCGACGATGTACTGGTAGGCGTGGGTGTGGATGGCTTCTTCAAAGGCCTGGCGCAGCAGGTATTGGCGGCACTCGGGCGCGGGGATGTGGCGATAGGGGCCGAGGACGATGTTGTTGGCGGCAAGGCTGTCGGCGGTGACAAAAAAGCCGAGGTTACGCTTGCCGATGAGGCGCTCGTCATCGGTGAGACCGTTCGGGTCTTTCCAGGTGGCGATGTCGCGGTTCATGTTTACTTCCTGCGGCATCCAGTGGTTGGCGCAGCCGGAAAGGTATTTGTCCCAGGCCCATTTGTATTTGAAGGGCACTAACTGGTTGACATCGGATTTGCCGTTGATGACGCGCTTTTCTTCGGCGCGTACGCGCGCGAAGCGGGCATCTACTTCGGCATCGGTCTCGCCTGCAGGTGGCGCGTTGGGCAGGTCATCGAGCATCGGGCGCGCGAGTACGCCTTTCGCGCCCTGCGTGAGCACGCCCTTGTAGGCGGGCGAGATAAATTCAGGCGAAAAATCGGCCACGACCGGCTGCAGGCGCGGCACTGCGGATGGCGGCAAAGGCATCGGCGGTGGCGGGGTGGGGGTTGGTGTGTCGTCCCAGGTTAAAGACATGTTCATTACTCCTAAATCTTGTTGTTCATTACCGGTGAGGCTACCGGCGGTTTCATTATTTCTGCTACTTCAAATCTGTTGTTTTCCCGGTATTTATCCAGTCCACGACGGACTGGTATACCTTTTCTTCCTTGCCGCCAAATACGTGCGCACTACCGTTGCCACATTCCTTCCGCGCGATGTTCGGGCGCGGCTGGTTGGTATCGTCCACGGCGATGAAGTCATGCCGTTTGGCCAGTACTTCAACGCGCTCAAAAGGTAAACAGCTGTCGCGTTTGTGATGCACTACCAGCACCGGCACCTTCGCCTTCGTTGCCGATGCCGCCAATGCCGCCAGCCGTTCTTCCGGGAAGGCTTCTATCCCACAAGACAGCATCGCCAACCCCTGCAACCTGGCGCCCCACTTCGTTGCCAGTGCCGCACCGATATTTGACGCCGACCGGCAACCGTTACTGAATCCCAGCACCGTGATGCGCGCGGCCGGGTACTGCTTCATGAGCACATCCATCACCGCGCTCACGTCCTGCACATGCTGCTTGCCTTCCCGCCATTCCACCGGGAGCCCTTGCGGTTGATCGCTCGGCAATCCGATCGCGACCAGCACACCCAGCCTCTCCGCCATAAAGCCGCGCAACGCCACGCGGTCGGGCTTTTGTTCCTTGATGCCATTGACCGCCGGCGGGATGCTGCCCGCGCCGCCAGTCAACAACAACACCATGTTCTTCACTGCGTTGCGGTCGCTGATACTGTTGTCCGCACTGACCACAAACATTTGCTGCACACCCGGGCGGCTTTCGACCACATCCCCGCTTTCAATCCAGGCCGCAGACGCCGGCCTGATCAACAACGCCGCCAACAGCGGCACAACCCATCGACGCAACGTCAACATCTACTGGTTCAGCAATCAATATTTCTTGGCAGCACACATTTGCGATCAGCCGACATTTCGCGCCAGCAGTGGCATCAACTCGCCACCGCCATACTGCTCACGCTGGCCAGCCGGCCAAAATTATCGTAGAGCATCGGCGCATCGGCGGCTTCGCGTACCCGCTTGATCGCGAGTACACAATCGCCCCGACGCGTGTAGCCCAGCGGGGCTGCAGCGACCTTCACACCATTGGGCGCCGAAAGATACCAGCGCCAATGCCCGACAACATCCTGATAAATGTGAAAAATCATCGCCTTGCCCTCCTCGCTCATTGCCTGGAACTTGCTTGACGCTTACCTCAGTGATCGCGCTGTGCCATTCAATCCAGTAGCGACATGCGCAACATTTGGCCGGATAAATTTTGTCCGGCCACTTTCATCAAACCCATCAGACCCTTGATCCAACCCTTGCGTTAATGTTGCCGAAAAAAGCCCGGCATGGACAATAGTTCGGTGTTCATCAAACTGGTGACATTCTCTAGAACAATCGCTTCATCTGACGCTTTCACCGCAGAAATGGTATCGAGACAGGCATCTTTGTCGCGATATCCTTCTCCCGAATCGGCAATCTTCTTGCCATCATCACCGGAGAGCTGCCAACGCCATTCGAGCTTTGCATCCTGGAAGATGTGAAATTGCATCGTGTGGTCCCTTTACGTGGGTGGTGAAAAACATTTGTATTCTTTGTCGCCGCAGATTTAGCCCGTGGGTGACATCGCTTTTATTGGCAAGCCTCGCATTCCGGATTGTCAATCGAGCAAAACTTGTTGCCTTCCGCCGCGCCGTCGCCCATCCCCGCGTCGCCGGCATAGACAGCACTTGCGCCCCTGGCCGCCATCCCGCCGCTCACGGGTACCGAATTCAATTCGCCGCCGCGGCCGGTGGATTTCTCGGCAGAAGTCGCCGCCATGGTGCGCAGGTAGTAGGTGGTTTTCAGGCCACGCAGCCACGCGAGCTTGTAGGTGTCATCGAGTTTCTTGCCGGATGCGCCCGCCATGTAAATATTGAGTGACTGCGCCTGATCGATCCATTTCTGGCGACGCGATGCGGCTTCGATCACCCACTTGGTGTCGACCTCGAAGGCGGTGGCGTAAAGTTCGCGCAACTCTTGCGGGATGCGGTCGATCTTGCCGAGCGAGCCATCAAAGTGTTTGATGTCCGCCACCATCACGACATCCCACAGGCCGCGTGTTTTCAGGTCGCGCACGAGGTAATCATTGACCACCGTAAATTCGCCGGAGAGGTTGGATTTAACAAACAGATTTTGATAGGTGGGCTCGATGCACGCCGAGACGCCGATGATGTTGGAGATCGTCGCCGTCGGCGCGATGGCGATGCAATTGGAATTACGCATGCCGAATTCCTTGATGCGGGCGCGCAACGGCTTCCAGTCCATGGCAGACGACATATCGACTTCAACGTAACCGCCACGCTCTTCGCGCAACAGATCCAGAGAATCCTGCGGGAGAATGCCGCGATCCCAGAGTGAGCCTTTGTAGGTCGAGTATTTGCCGCGCTCCTGCGCCAGTTCGGTCGAGGCCCAGTAAGCGTAGTAGCAAACCGCCTCCATGCTCTGGTCGGCAAAAACAACCGCCGCTGACGACGCATACGGCACCCGAATCTCGTGCAAACAATCCTGGAAGCCCATGATGCCGAGGCCGACCGGACGATGTTTGAGATTGGATTCGCGGGCTTTCTTGACGGCGTAATAATTAATGTCGATAACGTTATCGAGCATGCGCATGGCGGTGCTGATGGTGCGCTTTAATTTATCGTGATCGAGTACGCGGCTGCCCTTGCCGTCATCCTTCATGTGCGCGACCAGATTTACCGAACCCAGATTACAGACGGCGATTTCGGTTTCGTTGGTATTGAGCGTGATCTCGGTGCAGAGATTCGACGAATGCACCACGCCGACGTGGTTCTGCGGCGAGCGGATATTGCATGGATCCTTGAACGTGATCCAGGGGTGGCCGGTTTCAAACAGCATCGAAAGCATTTTGCGCCACAGCGTCAACGCGGGCACGGTCTTGAAGAGCTTCATTTCGCCGCGCGCAGCCTTGGCTTCGTAGCCGACGTAGGCTTCTTCAAAAGCCTTGCCGAATTTGTCGTGCAGATCGGGACAGTTCGACGGCGAGAACAACGTCCAGTCGCCTGCTTCCATGACGCGACGCATGAACAGATCCGGAATCCAGTTGGCGGTGTTCATGTCGTGGGTGCGCCGACGGTCATCGCCCGTATTCTTGCGCAGTTCCAGGAACTCCTCGATGTCGAGGTGCCAGGTTTCCAGATACGCGCACACCGCGCCTTTGCGTTTGCCGCCCTGATTCACCGCGACCGCCGTATCGTTCACCACCTTCAGGAACGGCACCACCCCTTGCGATTTTCCGTTGGTACCTTTGATGTGTGAACCGAGGGCGCGCACCGGCGTCCAGTCATTGCCGAGTCCGCCAGCGAACTTGGAGAGCAATGCGTTTTCTTTCAGCGCCTCGTAGATGCCATCGAGGTCATCGGCTACCGTGGTGAGATAGCAGCTCGACAACTGCGAGCGACGCGTGCCGGAATTAAACAGCGTTGGCGTCGACGACATGAAATCAAATGAGGAAAGCAGATCGTAGAACTGGATGGCGCGCGTCTCGCGGTCCACTTCGTTCAGTGCGAGGCCCATCGCGACGCGCATATAAAACGCCTGCGGCAATTCGATGCGTACTTCATCGAGGTGGATAAAGTAGCGGTCATACAGCGTTTGCAGACCGAGATAGGTGAACTGGTTATCGCGCTCTGATTTCAGTGCCGCGCCGAGCATTTTCAGGTCGTATTGGGCCATGCGTTCATCGAGCAATTCGGCCTCGATGCCGCGCTTGATGAAGTTAGGGAAGTATTCCTGATAACGCGCCGCCATTTCGGAAGGCATCACGACTTCGCCGAGGATTTCCTTGCGAATCGAATGCATCAACAGACGCGATGAAACTTTGGTGTATGCCGGGTCTTTTTCGATCAATGCGCGGGCAGCCATGGTGGCGGCCTTGAATACTTCTTCCTGCGGCACGCCGTCGTAAAGATCACGCAGGGTGGCGTCGAGAATCTGCTTCGGATTGACGAATTCGCCCAGGTCTTCACAGGCAGATTCGATCAGGGCGGAAAGCGCGACAACATCGAGCGGAACATGCCCGCCGTTGATGCTGACGTTGATGCCGACGGCCTCAGCGGCCAGGTCAGGTGCGATCGCCCTGGCGCGTTCTTCTGCGCGTTCCTGGGTGCGCTTTTCACGATACAGCACATAGGAGCGCGCGACTTCGTGGGCACCACCGCGCATGAGCGCTAATTCAACCTGATCCTGCACTTCTTCAATGTGAAAAGTGCCACCGGAAGGCTTGTGACGCAGCAAGGCATTGACCACGGCAGAGGTCAGCTGCTGCACCATGTCGCGCATGCGTGCGCTGGCCGCTTCGTGCCCGCCATTGACGGCAAGGAAAGCTTTGGTCAACGCGATGGCAATTTTGTCCGGCTGAAACGGTGCGACCGAACCATTGCGGCGAATGATCTTGTAATCGGCGTAGCGGGATTCAGCGTTGGTACTGCTGCCTGCAGGGTTTGGGGAAAGGGAAAACGCGGGGTTCGCCAGATTTAGATCAGATGCGACGCGCATATTAGGGGCTCCTGTTGATTTTTTGTATTTATTTCAATTACTTATTCACACAACACCAAAGCGCTTGCAGATTCTTCTGGCGGCTGGAGCCGGTTGATTGCGGCAGCCGAGCACGGTGTTATCCACAACTACTCCACCGTGCGTCCCAATCTTATGCGGAGATTGGAAACAGAATTATCCACAGGCCACACAATATCTAGTGTTTGCGTGAGCTAGGCAGCACTATATCGTGCGTTTTCACGAAATTGCAACAGGAATTTATTTGATCTAAATTCGCGAGTAAAAACAACGTGTTAAAGCGCCAAAAAGCCCTCAAAAAACGAGCTCAACTTAAAGTGATTCATTAAGTTTGGACAGGCTCAATAAATACGCGGTTTACAGGGCAATAAACGCTGAAAAACCGCGTCAATGCTGGTGTTTACCCGCTAACCAGTATTGGTTTTCGCGTTTATTTGAGCAGCACGCGGGTCTTTGGGCTAACGTCGGGATTCTGATCAACCCAAAACACGCAATTCACGACACCGCACGGGCACGAATTCCTGAAAACACGCGCTTACTCGATGCCCAGCCGGTCGAGCCGGTAGCGCAGACTCCTGAAGGAAATGCCCAGCACTTTCGCCGCCGCGGTCTTGTTATATTTGGTTTGTTCCAGCGCCTTCTGGATCTGTGCCCGTTCGAGTTGATCAAGATATTCGTGGAGCGGCACGGTGCGCTCGCCGGCGTGGTTGACCGCACCGTTACTGACCGTCCCGGGTTCATCGTTCAAATGCAAGTCAGCCACTTCAATGTGCTCACCGTCGCATAAGGCCAATGCACGTTCGAGAATATTCTCGAGCTCGCGTACGTTGCCGGGGTAGTCATAGTTGGTCAACGCCCGCATGGCCGCTTCACTTAACCGGGGCAAGGCTGTGCCCGATTGGGCCGAGAGTCGCGCCAGCAACTGCGTCACCATCAACGGTATGTCTTCGGGGATCTCGCGCAAGCCCGGCATCTTGAGCTCGATGACATTAAGCCGATAGTACAAATCCTGGCGAAACTCTCCCGCAGCGACTTTGTCGGCAAGATTCTTGTGGGTCGCAGAAATAATTCGAAAATCCACCGGCACTTCGGCGGTATCGCCGAGTTTTCGTACTTTCTTTTCCTGAATCACGCGTAGCAATTTGACCTGCATCGCCAGCGGCAAGTCACCAACCTCATCGAGGAACAGCGTGCCACCGACCGCCGCATGCAGAAAACCGTCTTTGTCGGCATCGGCCCCGGTGAAAGCACCTTTGCGGTAACCGAAGAATTCGCTTTCCATCAGGTTCTCAGGAATCGCCCCGCAATTGACCGGCACAAAAGGCGCGTCGCGTCGCGAGGAGTCAGCGTGGATCATTCGCGCCGCGACTTCCTTGCCGGTACCGGATTCGCCGGCAATATGCACCGGTGCCTGGCTGCGGGCGAGCTTGCCGATCATCTCGCGCGCCTTGGCAATGGGCGCCGAGTCTCCCAACAAGCGTGGCCCGCCTGTGTCTGCTGCGGTTTCGAACGAGGTGGCCCCGGCAGATTTCCGGATGCGGTCCGGCTTTTCGGCGCGCCTGGTGGTCGGCTGCGGCAAGTTCAGCGCGGCGGTAATGACCTCACGCAATTGCTTGAGTTGGATGGGTTTGGAGATGTAGTCGAATGCGCCCGCCTTCAACGCAGCGACCGCATTGTCGGTGCTCCCGTACGCCGTCATCACGGCAACTGGCGTATCCCCATAATTCTCTGCAATATGCGATAGCACCGACATTCCATCGCCGTCCGGCAGACGCATGTCAGTGAGACATAAATCGTAGGCGCGCTCTTTGAGGCGGGTGATTGCCTCCTTGCAGCCTTGCGCGGTGGTCGCTTCAATCCCCATGCGCATCAGGGTGATCACGAGGAGTTCGCGGATGTCCGCCTCATCATCGACGATCAAGACATGGTTTGTGCTCATGAACTAGCTCTTTCCCCTTTGACGGTGAGACGAAAGCACGCTCCCTCGAACGGCGCAGCGTTGGCGCGCCCATTGGCCTGCCGACCCGCATACTCCAGCAGCGCACCGTTGACCTCGGCGAGCTCCCGAGCAATATACAGTCCCAAGCCGGTTCCACTCGCGTCGGTCGTAAAAAATGGCTCAAACAAGTGCGCCAGCGCCTCTGCCGGTACACCTGGGCCGTCATCGCCAATTTCCAGTACGAGATTCTCGACGTCAGCTGCGTTGCGCAACAAAATCGTGACGCTTTGCGGCTGGCCGCGTCCATGTCGCCGTGCATTGCGGGCCAGATTCCACAGTATCTGATCGAGATGACTGCGATCAAAAATGGGCCGCCGCGTAGTGTCGATCTTGAGCGCGAACACGTCGGGCGCAACTTTTTCATTGACGCAAAAATCGCGCACGAACTGTGCGAGGTACGCTGTTGCATCGATCGGCTCGGGGTGCGCCCGGTCACGTCGATTCAGATACAGCACTTCCTGCACCATGCGGTCGAGACGATGCGAATTATCCTGGATGATGGTCAATAAACGCTGGTCTTCGGGTCGACGCCCGCTTACTTCGTGCAGCAGTTCCGCCGCCTGGTTAATGCTTGAAAGGGGATTGCGGATCTCGTGTGCAATGCTCGCCGTCAATCGTCCCAGCGCGACCAGTTTCATCTGTTGCGCTTGCGCGCGAATGCGTCCTGCGTCTTCGATAAAAATCACCGTGGGCGACGCAAGCTTGTCGCCAACCGCGACAAACCGCACCTGATAATCGCGTTGCGTACCCGGATCGCGCAGCATCGCGAAAATACGCTGTGGATCGCTGCGCCACTCGGCCAGCAGTTTCGCCAGGGTTGGCGCCGCGACGTCAAGTGCGCGTCCATTCGACGCGGCCAGTCCACCCAACAGCGATTCGCTCTGCCGATTGTGCTGCCGGATGACACCGGCTTCATCGACGACGACGAAACCGTCCTGCATGTCGCGGATGACAAGTTCGTTGATCTGCGCGAGATTGGCCAGGTCTACGCCGCGCTCGTCGGCGATCTGTTCGGCACCGCGGGCATATTTGGCAAGCGTAAAGCCGAGCCCGGCAATGACAAAGTAGCTACCGGCGAGCAAACCACTCTGAAAAAAATCCGAAGCGGAGGTCTCGGAGCTCAGGAACTGCCATGACTGCTCAAGCAGGATCGCCAATGCCGCCACCGCCGCATGAAAAAACGCATGACGTCCGCGTGCGACCAATCCGGCCGCAGCCAAACTGACCAGCAACAGCAAACCAATACCGCTTTTCACACCGCCCGAGGCGTGCATCAGGAGCGTCATCGCGATCACATCGAGCACCACCTGCCCGGTCAGGTGGTAGGCAACGGCGGGAAAGCGCCAATGCGCTGCAGCCATCGTTGCTGTTGCCGCAAAGAAATAAAACACCAGCGTCCAGGCGGCCAGCGCTGGTGCCTGCGGGCTTAACACCTGGAACCGCTGGAAACCCCAATACATCAGCCCCAGGATCACCGCGATGATCACGCGGTATCTGGAAAATAATTTCAGCAGGTGCCAAACCGTATCGGCTGACGGGCGCTGCAGTGCCGCCGTTGCAGGGGCACGCGCGTGCTTGTCGGCGTCGATGCCCGTAGCAATGACAACGGGGGAAGCGGCGCTCACCTCAAACCACCGGTTACGCGCGGTGAAGGCAATGCGCGGGATCGTGGCAGCTTACGTTGCCGTCGAGCATCATGCTTTCCGACGCCGGCATCAACACGCCACACCGATAGCACTTGACCATTGTCTCGGCAATACTGGCGCGATCCTTCGGTGTATCAGTGCCATGCGCCGGGGGCTTGACCGCCTTTTTGCCCAAGCCCTTGAACAACACCCAGCACAGTGCCCCGATGATCAGCAGAAAAACTATTTTTCCCATTTTCGACGACCGTGTGTTTGGTTGCTGGAACGCGACGATTGCGTGTTCGCATCTTAGCGCAGATAGCAGACTGCGGAAGGGGTTGGAATGGGCCTTGCCAGCGCGGCGCTATTTCTCGACGAACGCACGCTCGATCACAAAGTGGCCAGGCGACTCCATGTGTCCCTCCCGGTAGCCACGCTTGATGAGCAGGTCCCTGGTGTCTTTCAACATTTCCGGACTGCCGCAGATCATGACGCGATCGCGCTCGATATCGAGTGGCGGAAGTCCAATGTCGGCTGGCAACTTGCCGCTGTCCATGAGGGTTGTCACCCGCCCCTGATGGCGAAATTCTTCGCGCGTGACGGTTGGATAATAAACCAGCTTGCTGCTGACCTGTTCACCGAAAAACTCGTTGTTCGGCAGCTCATCAGAAATGACCTGGTCGTAGGCGAGCTCGGAAATTTCACGGCAACCGTGTACCAATACAACTTTCTCGAACTGGTCATACGTTTCAGGGTCTTTGATGATGCTCATGAAAGGCGCTAACCCGGTACCGGTTGACAGCAAATACAGCGTTTTACCGGGCAGCAGGTTTTGCAGGATCAGCGTGCCAACCGCTTTGCTGTTCACCAGCAGCGTATCGCCAACTTTGATGTGCTGCAGTCGCGATGTGAGCGGGCCGTCAGGCACCTTGATGGAGAGAAACTCCAGCGTGTCCTCGTAATTTGCGCTCACCATGCTGTATGCGCGCAGCAGGGGTTTGCCCGCGACCTCGATACCGATCATGGTGAATTGACCGTTGAGGAATCGGAACGTTGGGTCGCGTGTCGTGGTGAAGCTGAACTGGCGACCAGTCCAGTGATGAACCGTGAGAACGCGTTCGCGGAAAATGGAGGCCATGGGCTTGCTTTTGAGGGGACAAATTAAAAATGCAGATAATCGCGACGGCAAATAAAAAGCCGGTTTTCACCGGCCATGTGCTTGTCTAAAATATGCCTGTATTGGTCGGGGTGAGAGGATTCGAACCTCCGGCCTCTACGTCCCGAACGTAGCGCTCTACCAGGCTAAGCTACACCCCGCTCCCATCGCAACTTTAAGCAACCTCAAACAACTTCAACCAATTTTTAACCGATTTACAGCCTGTTTATCGCCTATCGGCGAGTGCCAAAAATCAATAGCGGCGCTCGACGGCGAACACACATAATTGTAGCAGAGCGTCTCGATAAACGGAATGCGTGAGGTGGCTAATCGCCGCCACAGCAGCCTCGGTTTATCGAGACGCTCTGCTACAATTATGTGTGTTCGCCGTCGAGCGCCGC
>JBKJMK010000409.1:0-6035 GCA_046596005.1 Usitatibacteraceae bacterium
GATGCGCGCCACCCCTTAAAAGCCCTTGATATCAAGCTGCTGGATTGGTACTTGCCTACAGGTAAACCCGTACATTGCTTACTTACAAAGGCGGATAAACTGTCAAAAAGTGAGCAGGCGCTGACCCTTCGTAGAGTAACCAAGCAATTGGAGGTCGCGGGGCATAACGCAACGGTGCAGCTTTTTTCCTCGCTAAAGAAAGAAGGAGTCGAAGAAGCGGAAAATGCCATCGTCCGACTGTTCGGCGCGGCAAACGGATAAACGTTTGCCGCGCGCCAAGCCTAAATGCGATAGGGCAATCTCCGATAATGGACTGCCGTCACACGAGCCAAAAGTTGCGAAGAAAAAGAAAACGGTCCGGGTAAAAGGGGTAACCCGGACCGTTGGTAAAAGCCTTATTAGAAGAAACTAAGGCCCCCGCTCAGGGAGGTGAAGCGGGGAGGCGCGAACGCCTCACTTACTGAGATGGGCACTTTCATGAAAGGTTCAACGCCGTTTCGACGGACTTAAGACCGGGCTCCCCGCATTCCTGTTGTAGACTCAGAAGTCAGCCCACTCACACCGTACATATCCATGAATATTGGCCAATTTCCCCAGCGGCGGATGCGTCGTTTGAGGCGTACCGGTTTTTTGCGCGACATGGTGCGCGAGACCGCGCTCTCGTCCTCGGATTTGTTGTATCCCGTGTTCATACTGGATGGAAAGCGAAAACGCGAAGCAGTTACATCGATGCCCGGCGTTGAGCGCATGTCGCTGGATTTCCTGTTTCCGATTGCCGAAAAGGCGTTCAAACTTGGTATTCCTGCGATTGCCTTGTTTCCGGTGATCGATAAATTGAAGAAAACGCCTGGTGGAGAGGAGGCGTTCAACCCGGCCGGACTAGTGCCACAGGCCGTACGCGAGTTAAAGAAGCGTTTTCCTGACATCGCAATAATTTGCGATGTCGCTCTGGATCCATACACCAGCCATGGGCAGGATGGCGTGATTAATGGCGACGGGTATATCCTCAACGATGAAACCATTGCAATACTTGAAAAGCAGGCAATATCGCAGGCTGCGGCGGGTGTTGATATCGTTGCACCCTCGGACATGATGGATGGCCGCATCGGCGCGATCAGAAAGGCGTTGGACACCAACGGTCATATTCACACCGCAATTCTTGCCTATTCTGCAAAGTACGCCAGCGCGTTTTACGGGCCGTTCCGGGATGCTGTTGGTTCAGCCGGTAATCTCGGCTTGAGCGACAAGAAAAATTATCAGATGGATCCCGGAAACTCAGATGAGGCGATGCGCGAAATTGCACTCGACCTTGAAGAAGGCGCGGATATGATCATGGTTAAGCCCGGTATGCCGTATCTGGATATTGTCCGGCGTGCCAAATCTACTTTCAGTGCCCCGACGTTTGCCTATCAGGTGTCCGGTGAGTACGCGATGTTGAAGGCGGCCGCCCAAAACGGGTGGCTGGACAGCGAGGCTTGCATGATGGAATCGCTGTTGGCGTTCAAACGTGCCGGAGCGGACGGCATCCTGACCTACTTTGCATTGGAAGCGGCGGCATTGCTTGCGGAAAGCTAACGTTGCGAAGCAAACAATCGTTCAATATCTACCAGTTTTGCCCGCGCGTGTTTTAGGCTTTCGCAAGAGTGATGGGCAGTGCGCATCGCTTGATTCGGATAGAACGTGATGTCAATTTGACACTCGTGGAAAGATATTTCATAAATCACAATGTCGTTCCATGTGTCGGTGCACTGTGTTTGCACGGCGCGTACGACGCGCGTTTCGAATGGCACGCCTTCGTTGAAGAAAAACATTTCCAGATGCTTGGCCTCGTCGTCCCCGACGATTTCGAGTTCAATCTGAGAAAAGCTGTTCGCAGTTCCGCTGAGCACAGTGCCAACAAGCCACGGCGAGAAGCGATCAAGCCAACGCATCACATCAACTGAAATTTGTCGCAAAACCCGGCACTCTTGAGGCTGTGTATTGCCTTGAAATATTGACTGATATGCTCTCAGAGCATCATCAATTTCGTGGTTGCCTGGCAACAAACTCTGTTCCGTGATGCCCATTTGTCGGGCTGCTTTTTGTTTGGCGGCGGCAAAACTGGTTATCCCGTCCTCGGCGATCAGCCGAGCGGCCCGATAGGCAATCTCGCCCCTCAGGACACGAGGCTGTGAGTGCTCATTTCCCAAGTCATGCGCTGGTCGCTTTCGCTTCGCATTGCTGGTACCTTGATGAGACATCTCGCGTGTTCCCAGTAAAATAGATAAAGGGTTGGCTGGAGGCTAAAAAATCTGGTTTCTCACTTCTTCGGACGGTTTATTTGCCTCGCGAAGCGCCGCTGGTCCATCACCAACGTTACCTGCATTTTCGACGTAAACAAACTCGACAAGCTGCCTGCCATCTTTGCCGAACTCGCCCCCGAGCGGTACCATCGCCACGCCAGGTGGCGGTTCAAATGGCCGTTCCTTGACACCTTTAAGTGCTTTTCCCATGTAATACATCCACATCGGTAGTGATGCCCCGCCTCCCGTTTCGGCTTCCCCAAGAGACGCGGGGTTGTCAAAACCTATCCAAGTTACCGCGACAAGTTCTGAATTGAACCCGGCAAACCATGCGTCCAAGCTGTCATTTGTAGTGCCGGTTTTGCCTGAAAGATCATTTCGCCCGAGAGACATCGCCCGCGCTGCGGTGCCATATCGCACTACGTCGCGCAACAAACTGGTCATGATAAATGCATTGCGCGGATCAATGACGCGCTCCGCAGCCTTAATATTCGCGACTGGCTTGCTATCGTCAATATGAGCTGTCGCAGGTGACGCTTCAAAAAGGACCCCGCCTTTGTCGTCGGTGATCTTGGTGATGAAGTACGGCTTAACGCGATACCCGCCGTTGGCGAATACCGCATACGCACCGGCCATTTGAAGCGGTGTCGTCGAACCCGCGCCCAACGCCATCGTCAAATACGCTGGATGTTGTTTCGGGTCGAACCCAAATCGCGTGATGTAGTCTTGTGCATAGTTCGGGCTTATCGCTTGCAAGATGCGGATGGACACCATGTTTTTGGATTTTGCCAGTGCTTGCCGCAATCGCATGGGCCCTTCGTATTTGCTATCGTAGTTTTTCGGCTCCCAGATTTGGCCGCCGTTACGACCTGGATCGAAAACGACCGGCGCGTCGTTTACGACGGTTGCGGGCGTAAAACCCTTTTCCAGTGCGGCCGAGTAAACAAATGGTTTAAAACTCGAGCCCGGCTGTCGCAAGGCTTGGGTTACGTGGTTAAACTTATTGGCGGTGTAATCGAAGCCGCCCACTAATGCGCGGATCGCGCCGTTTGCGGGATCAACTGAAACCAATGCTGCTTCCACCTTTGGTACCTGGGCTATTGACCAGTGACCTTTTTCATCCGGCACCAAGCGAATAATCGAACCGCGCATAATTTTCGAAAGCGCGGCTTTTTCGGCCAATGCGCGAGCAACAAATTTAAGGGCGTCACCTGACAGCGTAACGGTATCCCCTCGCTTGGTGTGAGCAATCACTTTCTTTGGGTCTGCGGTGAGCACAACGGCCGGCATGAGGTCGCCAACAATATCTTTTCCCTGAAGCACCTCTTCAATCGCTTCCTCCGCGTCCTCTTTCTCGACCGGCAGGCTTATCGAACCCTCAGGCCCGCGGTACCCATGGCGACGATCATATTCCAAGACCCCCCTACGCAACGCGACCAACGCGGCCTCCTGATCGGCCTTGCGAATAGTGGTGTAGACCCGAATCCCGCTCACGTAGGTTTTGTCACCATATTGCTCAAATACTTCTTGGCGGGTCATCTCTGCAACATACTCGGCGTTCACCGGATACATCTGGCGTTCGCGGTTGAACTTCAACACTTCTGCCCTCGCGGTCGCCACGCCTTCATCATCCAGGTAATTTAGTTCACGCATGCGTCGCAGCACGTATTGTTGTCGCAACGTAGCGCGCTTTAGATTGTTGAAAGGGTTGAAGAGCGACGGCGCCTTTGGAATTCCCGCCAACATGGCCGCCTCGGCCGCTGAGAGTTGGCCAATATCCTTGTTGTAATAGACGCGGCTCGCGGCTGCAAAACCGAAAGCGCGATTGCCAAGAAAAATATGATTTAGATAGATTTCAAGAATCTGATCTTTAGTGAGGCTCCTTTCAATTTTGAAAGCGAGCAACCACTCCGAAGCCTTGCGCGTGAGAGTGACTTCATTGGTAAGGAAGAAATCCCGTGCAACTTGCTGGGTTATGGTTGACGCACCACCTTTGGACTTACCTGCCATGATGGCAGCAGTTACCGCGCGCACGACGCCAATATAGTCCACACCACCATGTTGATAAAATCGTTCGTCTTCTGCAGAAATGATCGCCTGTTTCATGACTGCCGGGAAATCCTGCACGTGGACAAACGAGCGTTTCTCTTCGCCAAATTCGCCAATGACGTCGCCTTCGACAGTGAATACACGCATAGGTAACTTTGGCCGGTAGTCGGTTACGGCCTCAATTGAGGGCAGGTTGGGGTACAGCAAAACCACCGTCAGCAATACAATCCCTACCGCCACCAGCACTAGCGATGTCATTAGAATTAGGGGATAAAACCACCAGCGTTGGGTCATATTTGCCTGTATTTACGAATGTTGAGTTGCATTATATCGGGGCACCTATCCGGAGCCTATTAGAAATGCCCGATAGAATCGCACATCATAATGGCAAGATAATGATGGGCAGAAATAAGCACCCGCAATTAAAGCTTTTTCGAGGTTTGAAAGAAAATGCTTTACACGTCCAAAGGTTGTTGCTAGCATTTAATGTAATTTGTGCGTTGTAAGCCGTAAGTACTCAATTCAACAAGGGCAGTTCAACCACCATGCTTAAAGAAAAGCTGGCAACCCAGTTTGATTTTTTGCGCGCGACAACGCCACCACTCATCGGGGTCGACATTAGCTCGTCCTACATCAAGATGGTGGAATTGGCAGAAGCGGGCAAAGGGCTTTATCGCGTAGAGCGATACGTCATTGAACCATTGCCGAAAGACACGATTACCGACGGTAACGTGGCTAACATCGAAGCAGCCGGCGAAGTGATGCGACGCGCCCATAAACTGATGGCAACGCGTATCAAGAACGTCGCGCTGGCACTTCCGTCGGCCGCTGTTATTACCAAAAAAGTTAACCTGAACGGCAATCAGCGCGAAGAGGACATGGAGTATCAGGTCCAATCCGAGGCCAACCAGTACATCCCGTTTAGTCTTGATGAGGTAAATCTTGACTTTCAAGTAATCGGACCGACACCGAACAACGAAGAGGAAGTTGAGGTCCTTATCGCCGCGTCCCGCAAAGAGAAAATCGAAGATCGCGTTGCGGTCGCCGAGGCCGCCGGCCTGAAGACCACGGTGATGGATGTTGAGTCCTACGCAGCGCTTGCGGCGTTCGAGATGATTTTGGGGAGTGCATCCGGTATTGAGGCTAAGGATGTGACCGCGATCGTTGATATCGGTGCTCAGTCCACCCGGGTAATTGTTATGCATGAGGACCAGCAGGTCTACTCGCGTGAGCAACAACTTGGTGGTTACCAGTTAACGCAGGATATCTCACGCCAATTTGGCATGCCGGCCGAAGAAGCCGAGGTCGCGAAAAAATCCGGTGGGCTTCCCGATAATTACGGACCCGATGTATTGCAGCCGTTCAATGAAAAAATCGTACTCGAAATTTCGCGTGCGCTCCAGTTTTTTTTCACGTCTACGCAATTCAACAAAGTCGATCACATTCTGCTTTCTGGTGGCTGTGCAACTCTGGATGGGTTGGAAGAAATGGTCGCTCAACGGACGCAGGTGCATACCGTGGTGGCGAATCCATTCGCAAACATGGCGCTATCCTCAAAGGTAAAACCCCGACAACTTACCATTGACGCGCCGGCACTTATGGTTGCGTGTGGACTTGCAATGCGAAGGTTTGACCCCGCATGATTCGCATAAACCTTCTCCCTCACCGCGAAGAGAAACGCAAAGCGCGGCAAAAGCAGTTTGC
>JBKJMK010000013.1:0-10428 GCA_046596005.1 Usitatibacteraceae bacterium
CGAACATCGGAAGGATTGATCGCAATCGCGGTGGCGTCATCAGCTTCGGGCATGACAGCAACCGTTGCCGCCGAGGTGTGAATGCGCCCCTGCGTTTCGGTCTCGGGTACGCGCTGGACCCGGTGACCACCGGATTCAAATTTCAGTCGCGAATAGACACCCGTGCCGACGATGCGTGCAATGACTTCTTTATAGCCACCGACCTCGCCGGGTGACTCCGAAATAATTTCCACCTGCCAGCGATTGCGCTCGGCAAATCGTGTGTACATCCGAAACAGGTCGCCGGCAAATAGCGCAGATTCGTCTCCACCCGTGCCGCCGCGAATTTCGAGAAAGGTGTTTTTTTCGTCGTTGGGGTCTTTCGGCAACAACAGTTTTTGCAGATCAAGTTCCAGCGATTCAAGCCTGGCCTTGCCTGCCCTCACTTCTTCGTCGGCGAAGTCACGCATCTCCGGGTCGGCCGCGAACTCTTCGGCCGCGGCGATATCGTTCTCCGTCTCCAGATAGTTGTTGTAGAGCGCAACCACAGGCCCAATTTCCGCGTGCTCCCTGGTGATCTTGCGGTAGTTGTCCATATTGTTGACGACTGCAGGATCTTCGAGTTGGCGATCAATTTCGGCCAAGCGCTCAACCAGTGAGGCCAGCTTGTTTTTTATTGACGCTTTCATTTTTGCTGTTCTTGCGAATCGGTTGAGTCGGTGGCTGCGGGAAAAAGCTTTTCCAGCGCGTCGTGCAGCGCTTCGCGTTCGGACCCGTGGGTACGGTTGAGCGCAGCCAA
This sequence comes from Usitatibacteraceae bacterium, assembly GCA_046596005.1. Taxonomy (GTDB): domain Bacteria; phylum Pseudomonadota; class Gammaproteobacteria; order Burkholderiales; family Usitatibacteraceae; genus UKL13-2. Next base: position 779 of record JBKJMK010000013.1, read on the forward strand.
AGGATGATGGAGAAATTTATTGGTAAGCCCCTGTGCGAGGTGCTCAATCACTTTCGCAGGGTCTTCGCCTTTGGCAAGCATGCGTCTGGCGCGTTCAAGTTCGGCAAGGCGATACTCATCGGCTTTGCCGCGAAGTTGCTGAATGGCCGGAACCGACGCGCGCGCCGCCAGCCAAATCATGAATTCGCCGGTACGAATATCGATAATGCGGTCCGCCTCCGCCACCGCGGCTTGGCGCTTTTCGGCGTTTTGCTGGATGATCTTGCCTAATGTATCGAGGGTATAGAGAAAAACATCATCGAGTTCGCCCACTTCATGCTCGATATCGCGTGGCACCGCAAGATCGACCATGAAAATCGGTTTGTGGCGGCGCAGCTTCAACGCGCTCTCAATCATGCCCTTGCCGATAATCGGCAGCATCGATGCGGTCGACGTAATGACCGCGTCAAACTCGTGGATGCATTCGGGCAATTGCTGCAAACTGATCGCGGCGGCGTTGAAGCGGTTGGCAAAGTCACGGCCGCGCTCGATGGTGCGATTGGCCACGACAATCCGCTTGGGGGAATGTGCTGCAAAGTGCGTTGCTGCCAGCTCGATCATCTCGCCGACACCGATGAGCAGCAATGTTGTTTCACGCAGGTCACCGAACAGCTGTTGTGCAAGCTTTAGTGCCGCCGCGGCCATGCTCACCGAATTCGCGCCGATGTTCGTTTGCGTGCGCACTTCCTTGGCAACTTTGAAGGTCTCCTGAAACAACCGGTCAAGCGGGCCGCCGAGAGTGCCAGCCTCAGTGGCCACCTTCGCGGCGAGTTTGACCTGGCCGAGAATCTGCGGTTCTCCCAACACCATCGAGTCGAGGCCGCTGGCCACCCGAAAAGCGTGCCGGGCCACCGCTGCGTCGTTCAGTTGATAAAGATGCGGTGCAAGGTTAAAGTTCGACGTGCCGGGCAGCGATGCCAGCGATTGAACAACGCGATCAGCGACCAACTGCGAATTGCCGCGCAGATAGATTTCCGTCCGATTGCAGGTCGACACGAGCGCAATTTCATCCGCACCGGTTTCAAGCTTCAAGCGTTCAACTGTCGGTCGCTGCGTCTCCAGCGGAAACACAATACGCTCGCGTACCTCGATTGGTGCGGTGCGATGATTGAGTCCAATGGTGAAAAGTGGCATGTAGACGGCTTTTGTGGAACGTAATAGCGGGAAATGAATCGAAAACAAATATCAGGCAACTGTAAATTATAGCAGTCGCGATTTGGCCTTTTTCGCAGTGCGGTCGCGGCAACAAGCCGTTTTACGAGCTGGGCAATCTGAAAAAGTCTGTCAATAAATGGATTTTCATTAAATATGGAGCGTGTTATGCAATGTGTAAAAACAGGCGTCAACGCCGCATCTGTTTTGATCCTTGGCGTTGTTTTTGTGAACGGTTTGGCAAGTGCCGCATCGTCCGGCCCGTCGAATATATCGACCAAGGCTGAGTGTCCGGCAATTCTGGATCACCGGTTTGCATCGCTTCAGGGGAAGCCACAGGATCTCTGCCAATACCGCGGGAAAGTTTTACTGGTGGTGAACACTGCCAGTTACTGCGGCTATACCGAACAATACAAGGGACTCCAAGCCCTGCACGATAAGTACCAGAAGCGTGGCTTGGTCGTGCTGGGCTTTCCGGCGAACGACTTCGGCAAGCAGGAGCCGGGTTCAAATGCGGAAGTCGCAGATTTTTGTGAAAGAACATTTAAGGTGAAATTTCCCATGATCGAGAAAACGTCGGTCGTTGCGGGTCAAGCCAATCCTGTGTATGAGGCACTTTTCAAGGCGACCGGCGACCGCCCACAGTGGAATTTCCACAAATTTCTCGTTGCGCGCGACGGCGTGGCCGTAAAGAGCTTTTCCAGCAAAGTTGCACCGGAGTCGAGCGCCTTTGTGTCTGAAATTGAGGCACGCCTTCTTGAGAAATAACGTTTTCTTTACAAAGTGTTAGCGTAAGGGCATCATGTAGTTTCTGTCTTTTAAGCCGTCTACATTCAACCCGCAAAATGGTCGCCACCGCCGCAAACACGTTTAGTCCGCTCGGTCGGGCCTTGGTGCAGCAGGGCAAACTCGTCCAGGGCGATGCCAATGCCATTCAGGCCGAAGCAAAAAAAGTTGGCGTGACGTTTATAGAGCAATTGGCGGCGTCGAAGAAGCTTTCGCCAAGGGAAATCGCCTTGTTCGCGGCGCACACGTTTGGCGTCCCGCTTCTCGATTTGTCCTCGGTCGACGCGGATCAGTTGCCGGCGACCCTTATCGATGCAAAATTAGTTGCCACCAAGCGTGTATTGCCCCTGCAAAAGCGGGGCAATCGCCTGTTTGTGGCCATGTCCGATCCCACCAACGAGCAGCTGTTATCAGAGCTCAAGTTTGCGACCGGGTCAACGCTCGAACCGGTGGTGGTTGAAGAGGACAAACTGTCGCTTCTCATCAAGCGGTTTGGCGAAAGCTCTGCCAAGGCGCTTGATCAATTGATGGGCGACGATATTTCGCTCGACAATATTGACCTCGGCTCTGGCGATGAAGCGCAAGCGGACACAACTACCGGCGCACCTGATGAAATCGACGATGCGCCAGTTGTGAAATACGTGCAGAAAGTAATGATCGATGCGATCAACGGCGGTGCGTCGGACATACATTTCGAACCTTACGAAAAATACTACCGGATTCGCTACCGTACCGACGGAATTCTGATGGATGTCGCGCAGCCGCCGCTTGCGATCAAAGAAAAAATCGCGTCGCGCATCAAGATTATTTCCAAGATGGACATTTCGGAAAAGCGCGTACCTCAGGACGGCCGGATGAAGTTAAGGCTGTCAGCGACGCGCGCGATCGACTTCCGCGTATCCACGCTGCCGACGCTGTTTGGTGAAAAGATTTGCATGCGTATTCTTGACCCCTCAAGCGCCACGCTGGGTATCGAGGCATTGGGCTATGAGCCGGAGCAAAGGGCGGCGCTGATGCACGCGATCAGCCGTCCCTACGGAATGGTATTGGTAACTGGTCCGACGGGTTCGGGCAAAACGGTATCGCTTTATACCTGTCTGAACATCCTCAACAAGCCCGGCATTAATATTTCGACCGCTGAAGACCCCTGTGAAATCAATCTCGCCGGCATCAATCAGGTTAACGTGAACGATAAGGCGGGCCTCACGTTTGCCGTCGCGCTGAAAGCATTTCTGCGTCAGGATCCGGACATCATCATGGTCGGCGAGATTCGCGACATGGATACCGGTGAGATCGCGATCAAGGCTGCGCAGACGGGCCATATGGTGTTGTCTACGTTGCACACCAACGATGCGCCATCAACTCTTACGCGCCTGATGAATATGGGAATCGCACCATTCAATATTGCGACGTCGGTAATCCTGATTACCGCACAGCGATTGGCGAGGAGGCTCTGTTCGTGCAAACGTCCCATTGAAATCCCGAAGGAGGCATTGCTCCGTGCCGGGTATAAGGAGTCGGACCTTGACGGCTCATGGCAGCCGTACGGGCACGTCGGCTGTGATATATGCAAGAATACGGGCTATAAAGGTCGAGTTGGCATCTATGAAGTGATGCCTGTTTCCGACGAGATGCAACGCATCATCATGAAAAACGGCACCGCGATTGACATTGCCGATCAGGCCAAGAAAGAAGGCGTCTCTGATTTGCGTCAGTCAGGATTGCGCAAAGTGAAGGCAGGATTGACGTCGCTGGAAGAAATCGAGTCATGTACCAATGAATGAGTCAAATGTTTGCGTTGTTTGCAAGGTCGCTGTGGTTCTTGCCGCGGTGAAGGCTTAATCAAGGAATAACTATGGCTACCACTGCCGCACGCGCGAAAGATAACAAGGACGTGAAGGTGCATGTCTTCTCGTGGGAAGGCAAGGACAGGTCCGGGAAAATCGTCAAGGGCGAAATACGCGCTTCCGGCGAGAATATTGTTATCGCGACGCTTCGTCGGCAGGGCATCTCCAACCCAAAAGTCAAGAAACAATCCAGGCGCGGCGGAAAGAGAATCACCGACCAGGACATCACGTTTTTTTCCCGGCAACTGGCCACCATGATGAAAGCCGGTGTGCCATTGCTGCAATCGTTTGACATTGTCGCCAAAGGACACAGCAATCCGTCCGTGACACGGCTACTGCTTGATATAAAAACAGAAGTGGAAACCGGCAGCAGTTTGGCGCAGGCGTTTCGCAAATACCCGCTGTACTTCGATAGCCTGTTCTGCAATCTCGTGGCCGCCGGTGAGCAAGCCGGTATTCTCGACACATTGCTGGATCGCCTCGCGACTTACAAAGAAAAGATTCTCGCCATCAAGGGCAAGATCAAGAAAGCATTGTTTTATCCGATTTCGATTTTGGTGGTTGCTTTCATCGTGACCGCCGTGATCATGATTTTCGTGATTCCGCAATTTGAAATGATGTTCAAGAATTTTGGCGCTGACTTGCCCGCGCCGACGATGATCGTTATGCATATGTCGAGGTTTTTTGTTTCGTGGTGGTGGGCGATCTTTGGCATCATCGGCGGCGGTGTCTGGTTATTTTTCAATACCTGGCGACGCTCCGAAAAAATGCAGTTTTTCATGGACAGGATGGTATTGAAAGTGCCTGTGTTTGGTGATTTGGTACGGAAAGCGACCGTAGCCCGCTGGACGCGAACGCTATCGACGATGTTTGCCGCAGGTGTGCCGCTCGTTGAGGCGCTGGATTCCGTGGCGGGCGCGGCGGGCAACCGGGTCTATTACAACGCGACCAAGAAAATCCAGCAGGAAGTCAGTACCGGCTCCAGTTTGACTGTGTCCATGCAAAATAGTGGCGTGTTCCCGAACATGGTGTTGCAGATGTGTGCCATTGGCGAGGAGTCGGGTGCACTGGACGGCATGCTGTCGAAGGTCGCAGATTTTTTTGAGCAGGAAGTCGACGACGCGGTTGATGCGCTGGCCAGTTTGATGGAGCCGATGATCATGGCGGTGCTTGGCGTCGTTATCGGCGGCTTGGTCATTGCCATGTATTTGCCGATTTTCAAGATGGGTCAAGCGGTCTAGGCAAACAAGACCTCGCTGCTAAACAAGTTGAAAGAATAGATGGACTTGTTCGACACCTTTCGAGCGGTGCCATGGTTTTTTGTGGGTACCGCAATTGTTTTCGGCTTGATGGTCGGCAGTTTTTTGAATGTCGTGATTCATCGCTTGCCGATCATGATGGAGCGCGATTGGAAGGCGCAGTGTCTCGAATATCTTGGCGACAAAGTTGTTGTGAAACCCGCTGAAGCTGTTGCTGGTAGCCAAAAATATAATCTTGTTGTGCCGCGGTCGGCTTGCCCATCCTGCGAACAACCGATCACGGCAATTCAAAATATTCCTGTCCTGAGCTATTTATTTCTTGGCGGAAAGTGTGCTGCCTGCAAAACGAAGATCAGCATTCGATATCCGCTGGTTGAGTTGATGACTGGACTCTTGACCGGGTTTCTAGCCTGGCGTTTCGGGGTCACCTGGACGGCCGCGTTTGCGATTATTTACTTGTGGGCGCTTATCGCATTAACGTTCATCGATGCGGACACCACTCTTCTTCCCGATGACATTACACTTCCCTTGTTATGGCTAGGTTTGCTGGTCAATATCGGCGGCGTGTTCACGGATATAGGTTCGGCGACACTAGGCGCGGTAGCAGGCTATCTTATTTTGTGGTCTGTCTATTGGGCGTTCAAACTGATCACTGGCAAGGAGGGCATGGGGTACGGTGACTTCAAGTTGCTTGCCGCTATCGGTGCCTGGCTTGGCTGGCAATTGCTGCCGCTGGTTATTCTGCTATCGGCTGCAGTCGGGACGGTAGTGGGTATCGCGGGAATTGTCCTGAAAGGTCGCGACAAGGGGGCAAAGCTGCCTTTTGGTCCTTATCTGGCAGCGGCTGGATTCATTGCGCTCATCTGGGGCCAACAGTTGAATGCGTGGTATCTGGGGCGAATGCCCGTTTAAGTCCATGCCGGTGAGCGGATACATCGTTGGTCTGACCGGCGGTATCGGCAGTGGAAAATCCACTGCGGCAGATATATTCGCCACGCTTGGCGTCGCTCTGATTGACACAGATGCTATCGCACACGCACTTACTACTCGCGGGGGCCGTGCCATGCCACCGATACGGGCCCAAATGGGCACGCAGTTCATTGGCAAAGACGGTGAGCTTGATCGCGCCGTCACGCGTGATCGCGTATTTACCGATGCAGGCATCAAGCGTCAACTCGAGGCGATCCTTCACCCGTTAATTCAGGAAGAGGTTGAGGTCGGATTGCGCTCGAAGCAGGCAATAAAGGCACCCTATGCGATGCTGGTGGTGCCGCTTTTATTTGAGACCTTGACCTATCGTAATCAGACGCACACGACGTTGCTGATCGATTGCCCGATTGATATCCAGCTTAAAAGGGTTAAACGTCGCGCGGGCCTCAATGAGGGAATGGCGGTGCGCATTGTTGACGCACAACTCCCCCGCTCAATACGGCTGCAATTGGCCGATGACGTAATTTGGAATGGCGATAGTGCTGACGCACTTGGGTCGCAGGTCCATTCGCTGCATATCCGCTACGCGCAGAATGCGAGAAATCTCAGATGACCGTTCAGTCAGAAGGTAAAATTTGTATACTCGAACCGAATCCGTCACAATTTGTGCAAATTCCATCGGTTAGCCAGTGATCACCTACGAATATCCGCTTAACGAACGAATCCGCACGCTATTGCGCCTGGAGGATTTATTTGACCGCGTAGATTTCTTTATCTCACAGGATGCGCCGCTCGATCATCAGGCTGCGCTTACCAGCATTTTCGAAATTCTGGAGGTTGCGTCACGCGGCGATTTGAAGTCGGATCTACTTCAAGAGCTGGATCGTCAGCGATTATTTCTTGAAGCTTTGCGCGGCAACCCGGCAATTTCGGAACAGAGGCTCGATGCTGTTGTCGCCGAGATAGAGGCGGCGTTTGCAGATCTGCTGGCAGCTTCTGGCAAAACCGGCCTTCATCTGCGCGAGAATGAGTGGCTGATGACGATCAAGCAGCGAGCCGCGATTCCAGGCGGCATCTGCGAATTTGATCTGCCTTCCTATCATCACTGGCTTCACAAGAGCAACACCGTGCGCCGGATGGATCTCGAAACATGGCGACTTCCATTGAACTCAATTGCTGCGGCGCTTCGTATCGTTTTGCGAGTGCTTCGTGAAAGCGGAAAGTCCGCGTCAATGATCGCTTACCGTGGCGTGTTTCAACAAACGCCCATGGAGCGCGCGGCACACATGCTGCGACTTACACTTAGCCGGAACATCGACTGCGTACCGGAGATTAGCGCCAACAAATATGCACTCAACATTCGCTTTATACTTCCCGGTAGCGTGCAGCGCGCCAAGGTTTTTGAATCAAACGTTGAATTTGATCTGACTTATTGCAACCTATGACGACAAGGCTGTTGCGGTGTCCCCAATGTGGTGCGCCTATGGAATATCGGACTGATAATCCGGCGCGGCCCTTTTGCAGTCGACGATGCAAATTAATTGATTTGGGCGCATGGGCGGAAGAGCGTTATGCAATTACTGGCCCGACAGGAGCTTCCGAGCAGTCAGAATTAGAGGACGGTCTGGAGCAAAAGTAGGTTCTGGCCACAACTAAACTCCGATGAACGGACACTTGGCCATCGCCCTCTCGGAACAGTCAGCGACTTTACCTGCGAATCAGAAATGGTTTTCTTGCCATAGAGTGTCGCGCTGCGATAAAATTAAAGGGTGTCAGGAGGTTTGGTGTGAAGTCCTGTTATCAGGGTGCGAGAGGTCATAGTGGTAATGAGTCAAGCCGTTGATAATGCATCATTTTTTATTGAGATGCGGCCCAACAGGTCACTCACACCAGTTGGACGGCAATTGTGGTTCGCTCTGATCGCTAGCACAACACTTCTGTCAGCTGGCGCAGCGTCGGCAATCGGGGCTTGGTTGGTGCTTCCATTTGCCGGTTTAGAGCTTTTGTTTCTTTGGTACGCATTCCAGCTAATTGGCAGGCACGACGATGACTATGAGTGCGTGCGAGTCGCAGACCGTGAATTTTGCTGGACGCGTTGCGATTGCGGTCACGTTGAGATGATGCGCGGCAACGCTGCGTGGGCTCAAATATTTGCAATACATCGCAACGGGCGGGTAGAAGTCGGACTGCGCTATCAAGGTAGGACTGTTGCAATAGGGGAAATGATTTCAAATGAGCAGCGCCAGTTGTTTGGTCGCAATCTGGCGCGTGCGTTGAAATAGGCACGGCGTCGCAGGCTGGATCTGCGGTTGCCGCGGTTTTTTGATCGACGGGATGAATACTTAGCATGCAAAAAATAACAAACCTCTTCAGGTGCCTTGGCAAATTCGTTGCCAACTTCAGCTCGGTGGTATTTCTGTCCCTGATCAGTTTGCCTACGCTGGCAAGCTATGACGTCAACATTCCCCCACCCGCGTCGCCGATCGCGGCACAGATTTACGGATTGCACATGTACATTTTGTGGGTCTGCGCGATTATTTTTGTCGTTGTGTTCAGCTTGATGTTTTATTCTATTTTCAAGTTCCGCAAGTCGAAGGGCGCCAAGGCTGACGTTAATTTTCACGAGAGCACACTGATAGAAATTATCTGGACAATCATTCCGTTCATTATTTTGATCGCGATGGCGGTGCCGGCAACCAGGACCGTCCTCGACATGAAGGACACCTCCAGCCCCGACATTACGGTTAAGGTCACCGGTTTTCAGTGGGGCTGGCGCTATGACTATAGCGCGCAGGATTTCGGTTTTTATTCCAATTTAGCGACGCCATGGAGCCAGATCGGGCAGCCAGGGACGGGGCCCACGGAAAAGCAGGGCGCCGATTATCTGCTCGAAGTCGATAATCCGCTGGTGGTACCGGTCGGCAAGCGCGTGCGTCTGCTGGTAACTTCCAGCGATGTGATTCATGGGTGGTATGTGCCGCAACTGGGCATCAATCAATATGGCATTCCCGGTTTCATCAAGGATGTATGGTTCCAAGCGGACACGGTCGGCACTTTCAAGGGGCAATGCAGTCAGATATGTGGAAAGTTGCATGGTTATATGCCTATCGCTGTTGTCGTGAAATCGGAAACCGACTATGCGAAATGGGTCGTGGAATCCAAGGCAAAATGGGGCAGCAAAACCGTGGCGGTCGCAGCGGAAGATGAGAACAAAGTCTTCACCATGGCGGAGGCCAAGGAAAAAGGCGAAAAGATTTACGCCGCAAATTGTGTAGCCTGCCATCAGTCAAATGGCAAAGGCATGCCGCCAGCATTTCCGTCCCTGGCCGGATCGAAAATTGTCCTTGGGCCAAGCGATCAACAAATCAATATTTTGCTCAACGGCAAGGCAGGCACTGCGATGCAGTCTTTTGCGCGACTATCTAATATTGAGATCGCCGCAGTCATCTCGTTCACAAAGAACTCTTTTGGTAACAGCGTTGGCAAAGTGACGCAGCCCGCTGATATCAGGGCCGCAAGGAAGTGATGTTGAGCTGGTTAAACGATTCACGCATGATCTCTGGTTAGTCCGGGATCTGGAAAGCACCAACTATTTCGTTTCGTGCATTAGAGAAACAGGAGTTTTAAATGGCAACAG
>JBKJMK010000025.1:0-5733 GCA_046596005.1 Usitatibacteraceae bacterium
TCGGTGGAATTCTGCAAGGCGCTGATCCACAATGCGCGCAATGGCGTGCCGCGCAGCGCAGGGCTCTCACAGGAGCGCGAGCGGTTTATGGATTTGTTTGATTTTGCGGACCAGAAAGAAGGCGTGGCGGCATTTCTGGAGAAGCGAAAACCAATCTGGAAAAATAACTGATGTCTGGCTTTGCATCAACGTCCGAGTGAAGAACTTCCCCGTTTCCTGAAGCGGGGCTGAGAGGGATTTGCAGTAACGGAATTTGCCGTGATACCGGCATGCCAGCAGTGAACATTATTCGCTCCTCCCAAATGCAAACCACATACGCCAACGGCGAAATTATCGTCGACATCAGGAACCGCGTCGCGCATCTGACGCTCAACCGGCCGCAAGCCCTGAATGCCCTCTCCTACGACATGGTCCTGTCGATGGCGAGCCTCTTCACGCAATGGGCAAAAGATGAAACGATCAACGCAGTTGTGATGCGCGGCGCTGGTGAGAAATCTTTTTGCGCGGGTGGTGACATCCGCGCGTTACGCGAGAGTGCGCTTAACAATGGCACACTGCACCACGATTTTTTTATCGACGAGTATCGGCTTGATTACCAGTTGCACCGCACTGTAAAACCGATCATCTGCCTGCTCGATGGCATTGTCATGGGCGGCGGTATGGGCATCTCGCAAGGGTCTGGTTTTCGCATTGTTGGGCCAAAGACAAAGATGGCAATGCCGGAAACGGGTATCGGGCTTTTCCCGGATGTTGGCGGAAGTTATTTCCTGTCGCGCTCCCCGGCAGGTCACTATCTGGGTTTGACCGGGCAGATGATCAACGCAGCCGATGCGATCTATGCCAACCTGGCGGATCGATTCATGACAACTGAAGCGATTTCGGCTCTGGTTGAAAAACTGGACTCGCAAAATTGGTCCACAAAGCCCGCTCAAGATATTGTGGCATTGATTGAAGCGTTTGCTACCGCGCCCGTCGACGCGACAACGCTGCCCGCGTTGCAAGGAGTGATTGACACACACTTCGCGCCACAAAAAAGTGTCAGCGAAACAATCGCCTCGCTGGAGCAGGAAACGCGCCCGCAATTCCAGGGGTGGGCTGCCCGGACCGTTGCCCTGCTTAAAACCCGTTCGCCGACAATGCTGGAAGTGACGCGCCGCCAGATTAATCGCGGCAGCAAGATGTCGCTGGCCGAATGCTTTCGCATGGAACTTGGCATTGTTTACCATTGCTTTGAACATGGCGACTTGATGGAGGGCATTCGTGCCGGCATCCTCGACAAGGATAATAAGCCCCGATGGAATCCCCGGACACTGGCTGAACTCGACGCCGAGGTGGTATCTGCTTTTTTTACGCCGCGCTGGGATATGGGTAATCATCCGCTCGCCAATCTTGAACGTCTTTTCGGTTAGGAAAACACATGCGCCTCGTCACCTATCAGTTGCTCAACACGCAAGAACTCAACACCGGCATCCAGATCAGCAAAGATGAAATACTCGACATCGTTGCTGAGGCGCGTGCGCGAAATGCGCCACAAAAAGTGGCCACGATGCTCGATATCATCCATGGCGGGACCGCAACGATGGCCCTGCTCAGGGACATTGAGGCCAATCCACGGAGCGCGCCCATTATGTTAAACAAGGCGCTGTTAAAAGCGCCTATTCCACGCCCGGCAAAAAATGTGTTTTGTGTCGGCTGGAATTACCTTGAGCACTTTGAAGAGGGCGGTGCCAAGCTCGAAGACAAACGCGAGTTGCCAAAATGGCCGGTATTTTTTTCAAAAGCACCGACCGCAGTGAATGGCCCGTACGATGTCATTCCGTATGATGCCAACATCTCCACGCAACTCGATTGGGAGGTTGAGCTCGGCGTCATCATCGGCAAGAACGGCAAAAACATATCCGAAGCCGACGCGATGAGCCACGTGTTCGGCTACACCGTCATCAACGACGTGACATGGCGCGATATTCAACGCCGCCACGGTGGCCAATGGGACAAGGGCAAGAGTCTCGATGGCACCTGCCCGATGGGGCCGTGCATCGTCACAGCCGATGCATTGGATCACACCAATCTTCACCTCACCTGCCGCGTCAACGGCGTGACCAAACAGGATTCCAACACCAAACATCTTTACTTCAAACTGCCGCGCCTGATACACGATCTCTCGCTCGGACAGACGCTGGAAGCGGGAGACATCATTTCCAGCGGCACGCCGGAAGGGGTTGGTTTTGCGCGCACGCCGCCGGAGTTCATGAAAGCGGGCGATCTGCTGGAGACCGAAATTGTTGGTATCGGCGTGATGCGCAATCCGATAGGGACGATGTAACAAAGTCCAGCATTGGCGCGGCGTTTCAGGCTTTTTGCCACTGCGAGCCGCGCCAGTGCTTGTGTCTATTCATTGCTATGGCAATGTCAACCCCGACCGCGCCTTCACGGCTGAAATATCGGATGCATTGATGACGCCTGTTGCGTTCACGTCGAACTTGAAGTTCGACGCGGTGGCAGTTTGACCCGAACGCGCTTTCACGCCGCTGATGTCGGCGGAACTGACCGAGCGCGTGTTGTTTACATCGCCGACCAGGAAGCCCAACGCTGCCGTGCCGCCGGCGCTACCATTTACACCGGTCAACGTGATGAGCACGCGGCTGCTTTCCGGCACGCCCGGCAAGGTGACGGTGACCTCATTGCCGCTCGCACTCAAGGTCCCGGGCACCGCCTGCCCGGCACCGTTGACTGCCGTGGCGCTGCCCGTGGCGGTGACGGTGTCGCTGAAAGCAAAAACAATCCGATGACCTGCGCCGATGACGCGCGGCTCAACGGTGACGGCACCGGTGATCGGGACGCCGGTATCGATCGGCAGGTTATGTGTGACTGCGGGCCCGTGGTCCTTGCGCGACTGTATACCGGTGAGCGTCAACGATGGTGCAGCGGCGCCGACCAGCAGCGAAACATTCTGCGTTGCATTTGGCAGGGTGCCGTTGGCAGCTTGCACACTGAAGGAATAGGTGCCTGCATTCGTCGGCGTACCGAAGATCACAGCCGGCATCTGCCAAGTGTTGGTGGCGATGTCGTAGTACTCGGCACGGTTAATGTTCGCGTTACCCGCGCCCAGCCCTCCCGAAGCCAATACACTGCCATTGGCGAGCGCCGTCGCCGTATGGAATTGCCTTGCCGTGGCGAGGCTGCCCGTGGCACTCCAACTGTTGGACGCCGGATCGTATAGCTCGGCGCTCGCCAGAAAATTGCTGCCGAAGCCACCCGCGACCAACACCTGACCGTTGGACAATTGTGTTGCTGTGTGATCGTACCGACCGGTGCCGAGGCTACCCGCAGCGCTCCATGTGTTGGTTGCCGGATCGTATAACTCGGCACTGGCGAGGATACCGATGCCCAACTGGTCAAAACCACCCACCGCCAGAACTTTGCCATTGGCAAGAGGTGTCAAGCTCAAGTAGTTCCTGGCCCGGGCAAGGCTGGCAGCAACGCCCCAGGTACCGGTTGCGGGATCGAATAGCGCAGCACTGGAGAGTGAGCCACTAAAGTTGTTGCCGCCGCCCGCGATCAACACGCGGCCATCCGGCAACAACGTTGACTTGTGGTCCCGGCGTTCTTCGAGGAAGCTGCCCGTCCCGCTCCAGGTGTTGGTTGCCGGATCAAATAATTCAGCGCTATTGACCGGTAAATTGGCGTTATTGCTGGAGCCGCCTGCGACCAACACCTTGCCATTCGACAGTAGCGTTGCGCTGTGGTGTGCCCTGGCTTCAGCCAGGCTACCCACCGTGCTCCAGGTGTTGGTTGCCGGATCATATAACTCTGCGCTTGCAAGGCGATGCGGCGCCGGGGACGGAGGGTTGGCTCCCATTCCTCCCGCCACCAACACCTTGCCGTTGGCCAGCAGCGTCGCGCTATGGAATCCCCTTGCAACGGCGAGACTCCCGGTCGCACTCCAGGTATTGGTTGCCGGATCGAACAACTCGGCGCTATTGAAGAAACCGCCGCTGCTGACGTTGACCACGCCCGCCACGACCAGGACTTTGCCGTCGGCGAGCAGCGTCGCAGTATGGTTAACCCGCGCGGCGAGCATGCGATTCAAGGCCAGCCCCGGCGGCAATGCCCCGGTCAGGCTGAACGCGATGGGTGCGGTGCCGCTCGCGGCAAAAGTATGACTGTAGGCGACACCGACAGTGCCGGCGGGTGGCGCTGGCGAGGTGAAAACAGGCGCGGTCTGCGCCAACACAAAGGGCGTGATCGCGCAAAGAATAAGAGCAGTGAGCGAACGCCGCAGCATTAGGGCGATGGATAACATACTTTGAATTGACTGAAAACGCATGATGATTCCCGTCCCGTTGGCGATACCGCGATCAAACATTTTTAAAAGCCGTGCTGGCACATTCACTGTCACCCACTGCCAGGAAATTGATCGGGCTAATTAGGAGAACGGAATACGCGAAGATTTCCCGCCACTTGCCGGGCAATAGAGTGCTGATGACCGTACGGCCAGGACGGCATGCGCCGGGAAACTTCAAAAACCCATCATTCCCGCGCGGGCCGGATTCCAAAGTTGCAATGGCGGGTGATATCTCGACGGAATTGGATCGCCACCTTCATGAGACCCGGCTCCATGAGGTGCGAGACAGGCTTTTTCTGTTACAACAGAAACGCAGATTTATCGTTGCACGCGAAATAACAGTGCTATTTTTTTAGCATCAGCAAGTTGGTGCTATTGAAGCACTCGCCCCGCCCGCGCCTTGATTGCCGCGATATCAGATGCATTGATCGTACCCGTTGCGTTCACATCAAACTTTAAATTCTCTGCAGTCGTCGCCTGTCCGGCGCGCGCTTTTACGCCGCTGATATCGGAGAAATTCACCGCGCGCTTGTTGCTCACATCACCGACCAGAAAACCGATGGAAGCGGACGCATTGGTGACACCGTTCACACTGTTCACGCTGACCTTGACGCGCCTGTTGTCGGGAACATTGGTGAGTGTCACTTCTATCGTTTGGCCGACAATTGCGGCCGTAAGTGTGCCGACATCTTGCAACGAAGCGTCACGCGCCGTAATGTCGGCCAGGCCGGAGATGCCGTTATCGAACTGGAACACCAGCACATGGCCCGCACCGATCGCGCGCGGCTCAACGTCGATTGGGCCGTCAATCGGCGTGGCGGGATTGATGACGATATCGAAGGGTCCAGCCGCGCCGTGCATTTTCCGCGACACCACACCATTGAGTGCGATAAATTGTCCCGCGACGGTGATCATCAGCATCGCGGTTCCGGTCCCCGCGCCGTTGGTCGCGGAGAGAGTTACGTTGAAGGTACCCGATTGTGTCGGCGTACCGCTGATCTGCCCGGTAATGGTATTGAGCGTCACGCCATTCGGCAGCGCACCGATGACCGCGAATGAAGTGGCTACTGTGGGGGAAGTAATAATGTAGTAGAAGCTCTGACCAACCGTGCCCATCGCTGTCGTGCTGCTTGTGATCACGGGTGGGTCGACAGAAATCACAAAAACGGGCGTTGATGCAGTGCTGTTCCCCACCGGGTTTGTCGCAATCACCGAACATGAATAGCCGACAAAATTGACGAGGCCAGTCACCGTGATCGGTGAGGTGATTGCTGTGCTGATCCCATCGGGCCGACCGGCCGAAGTACAGGTTGCCGTGTAGCTGGCAATCGGCGCACCACCATTGCTTGGCGGTGGATCGAAACTGAGCGTGACTTGCCCGTTGCCGG
>JBKJMK010000084.1:0-15415 GCA_046596005.1 Usitatibacteraceae bacterium
TTCAGCGCAGTTGAGAGGGCAGCCTGAGGCAGCCAGTTTGGCCTTGTGGGGCGCGCACATGCGCCACAACGCACGCTCCAAGTCTTTGCCCATTTGCGTGCTGTCTTGCGTGCCGAAGCGGCACCACTCCGAACCCACGCAGGTCTTCACCGTTCTCAGCGCCTTGGCATACGCATGGCCGGAGGGCATGTCGAGATCTTTCCATACCGCCTGCAAGTCTTCTTTCCTGATCCCCAGCAGATCGAGGCGTTGACCACCGGTCACTTTGACGGTTGGTATCTTGAATTTGTCGACCACATCAGCAATCCTCCGCAATTCCGAACTGTTGGTCGCACCACCCCACATACGCGGAATCACCGAGTAGGTGCCATCCTTTTGAATGTTGGCATGCGAACGTTCGTTGATAAAGCGCGATTGCGGATCGTCCTTCGCTTCGTGCGGCCAGCTCGAGAGCAGGTAAAAGTTGATGGCCGGGCGACAACTGGCACAGCCGTTGGGCGTGCGCCACGACATCAAATTTTGGACGTCGGGAATCGACAGCAGATGCTGATCACGAATGGCTTCGCGCACCTCCTGGTGCGTATGCTCCGTGCATCCACACATTGCCTTCTTTTTCGGCGCTTCCGAATAGTCGCCGCCTGCGGTGAACATCAGAATTTGTTCAACCAGTCCGGTGCAGGACCCGCACGAACTCGATGCCTTGGTGTGCTTGCGCACTTCGTCTAGTGTGAACAGGCCCTTGTCCTTGATCGCTTTGACGATCGCGCCCTTGCACACGCCATTACAACCGCAAACCTCCGCGGCATCGGTCATCGTCAGCGCTTTATTCTGGCCCTGATGCCCAGTATCACCCAGGTTGGATTCGCCAAACATCAAACGATCACGCATGGCGGCCACATTGGTGCCGTCACGCAGTAGCTTGAAAAACCAGGTACCGTCGATGGTGTCGCCGACCATTACTGCGCCGATAAGCTTGTCGTTTTTAATGACGAGTTTTTTGTAAATGCCTGCACCGGGATCGGCAAGCACAATGTCCTCGGTGCCCTCACCGCCGGAAAAATCACCAGCAGAAAATAGATCGACACCAGTGACTTTCAGCTTGGTTGAGGTCAGCGAACCTGAGTAGCGGCCGATACCATATTGCGCGAGATGATTGGCGCAAACCTTCGCCATTTCGAACAGCGGCGCCACCAACCCATATGCGATGCCACGGTGATTGGCACATTCACCTACGGCGTAAATGCGTGGATCAAAGGTCTGCATGGTGTCATTGACCACTACGCCGCCGGGTTTGCCAACTGAGCAGTACAGCCCCGCCGATTCAGCGAGCGCTGTATTGGGACGAATGCCTACCGCCATCACCACGAGTTGAGCAGGAATCTCTTCACCGGTGTTGAGTTTGACCGACCTGACACGCCCGCCGTTACCGTCCTCGGCATCACCCACGAGGGCCTCAGTAACGGTATCAAGACGGAATTGCAAGCCCTTGGCTTCGAGCGTTTTTTGCAACATGCCCGCAGCGGTGCGGTCAAGTTGCCTTTCCATCAGCCACGGCATGACGTGGATGACGGTGACGTTCATGCCACGCAGATTTAGACCGTTCGCCGCCTCAAGCCCCAGCAGTCCGCCGCCGATGACGACGGCGTCCTTGTACTGGCCAGCGGCAGCAATCATGCTTTCCGTGTCGACGATATCGCGATAGGTGAGCACGCCGTCAATGTCCTTCCCTGCTAGCGGCAATATAAAAGGGTTTGAACCGGTTGCGAGCAACAATCGATCATAGTGCTCGCGTGTACCGTCATCCGCGATTACCTCGCGCGCCTTGCGGTCGATCTTCACCACCTTTTTACCGATGTGTAAACGAATATGATTGTCCTCATACCAAGCGAGGTCGTTGAGGACGATATCCTGAAACGCCTGCTCACCTGCCAACACAGGTGAGAGGAGGATACGGTTGTAGTTTGGATGTGGCTCGGCGCCGAAGACGCTGATGTCATAGAGATCTGGATCAAGCTTCAATAGTTCTTCGACCGTGCGAATGCCCGCCATGCCGTTACCGACCACGACCAGCTTCATTTTTGCCATGACATTCAATTTTCGGCCCTCTCACTTCGCGAGCGAATTGCAACGGCACTTTCGCCGAATCGCACTGGGCGCATCCCCGCAAAAAACGCGGGGCCCCTGCTTTGTGTGCTCCCGGCAATCCCGTTACCGACCACGACCAGCTTCATTTTTGCCATGATGTTCATGTTCAGCTATGCCGCTGCGCGCAATTGCTTTTGGTACAGGAACTCCAATACTTGCCGCCGAGAATCCAGGTACACCGGGCCCGCCAGCAACCTCAGGCGATCACGTGGCCGCGTAAGGGGCACCGTGACAATGTCGCCAATCGTGGCCGCAGGCCCGTTCGTCATCATCACGATACGATCAGACAACAACACCGCTTCATCGACATCGTGCGTCACCATGACAACGGTGCTTTTGATTTCGGCGACAATCGCCATCAACTCGTCCTGCAACTTGGCACGGGTAAGCGCGTCGAGCGCACCAAACGGTTCATCCAGCAGCAGCACCTTGGGCTGCATGGCGATGGCACGGGCGATACCGACACGCTGTTTCATCCCGCCAGAAATTTCGACCGGATGCTTTTGCTCAGCGTGCGTCAATCCCACCAGTTTTAGCGCGGCGTGGGTGCGGTCTTTCAGTTGCATCTTGGATTCCGTCTCGGCAAACACCCGCTCGACGGAAAGATAAACATTTTCAAAGCACGTCAGCCAGGGCAGGAGAGAATGGTTCTGAAACACCACCGCACGATCCGGCCCGGCGCCTTTGACTTCGCGATTGGACAGCAGAACGACACCAGTCGTGGGATATAGCAGTCCCGCGAGCATATTGAGCAGTGTCGATTTACCGCAACCAGAGTGACCGATCAGGCTGACGAACTCGCCTTGCTCGATCAGCAGGTTGACATCGCGCAAGGCCTCAAAGCGCCCGCCCTTTATCTCGAATTCCATACCGACGTTTTCAATAGAAAGAAATTTTTGCATAGTGATTTCCGTCAAGCCTGGTATTCGTAGCTGAATTTTTTTGCGACAAACACCAGCAATTGTTCGAGCAACAAGCCGACAATTCCGACGACAAAAATTGCGATGATGATGTGTTCGACGTTCAGGTTGTTCCACTCGTCCCACACCCAGAAGCCGATACCGACGCCGCCGGTCAACATCTCTGCCGCGACGATGACAAGCCACGCCACGCCGATAGACAGCCGGATCCCGGTGAGGATGTACGGTAGCGTTGCCGGTAGCAGGATTTTGGTGGTCACCTTCCACGGCGAGAGACCGAGTACCCTGGCCACATTCAGATAGTCCTGCGGCACACGCGAGACACCTACTGCTGTATTGATAATGAGCGGCCAGATGGCGGAAATGAAAATCACCCAGATGGCCGCCGGATTTGCCGCTTTGAATACCAACAGCCCGATGGGTAGCCAAGCCAAAGGCGACACCGGACGCAGCAGGCTGATGATGGGCGACAGCATGCCATTGAGAAAAGCGACGCGACCGATCAAGAAACCCAGCGGTATACCGACGAGCGCGGCCATTCCAAAGCCGATGCCGACCCGCTTCAAGGACGCGAGGATATTCCAGCCGATTCCCTGGTCATTCGGTCCTTTTTGATAAAACGGATCGCTGAACAATTGCACCGCCGAGATCCATGTTTTACCGGGGCCGGGCAGATTAGGGCTGGAGGTCGCAACAATTGCCCAAACGGCGACAAACATCAACAGGCCGAGAACCGGCGGCAAAACAAGCATTGTCCACTTCATGATCACAGGCTTTATGCTTAGCCCGGGGTTGGCAACAACGGCAAGTTTCGGTGACTCGACTCTTGGCGCGATGGCCGGTCGCGATCCCTCAATCAGGAGTTCATTGGGTGCTGCATTCATTCATGATTCCTTTCGGTCATAACAGGCAACACTTCGCCGACGGGTTACGCTTTTATCTTGAAAGATGCGGCGTATTTCTTTGGGTCTTTACCATCCCATACAGTGCCGTCAATAAGCTTGGACGTGCGCATATCTGACTTGGGCACCGGTACTTTTGCCATCTGTGCCGCTTCTTTATAAATGGCGGTTTGGTTGACCTGCCTGGCAACCGCCAGATAGTCCGGGTCTTCTTTCAGTAATCCCCAGCGCCTGTGTTGTGTGAGGAACCACATGCCGTCAGAAAGATATGGATAGTTGACAGTGCCTTCGTTGTAAAACTTCATATAGTCCGGGTCCTTCCATTTCTTGCCAATACCGTTGTCGTAATCACCTTCAAGACGCTGATCGATGACATCAACGGGACAATTGACGTAGGCCTTGTCCGCGATGATCTCAGCGACTTTCTTGCGATTAGCCATCACGTCGATGAATTTGCTGGCGTCGAGAATAGCGGCCGTCATGGCGCGCGCAGTATTCGGGTATTTTTTGATCCACTCAGCGGTGGTGCCTAGCGTTTTTTCCGGATGGTCCTTCCAGATGCCCTGGGTAGTTTCGGCGGTGAAGCCGATCTTGTCGTAGATCGCGCGATTGTTCCAGGGTTCGCCGACACAGAAGCCGTCCATGTTACCGACCCGCATGTTGGCCACCATCTGCGGCGGCGGCACGACGATGTTCTTGACGTCTTTGAACGGGTCGATGCCATACGTAGCGAGCCAGTAGTAGAGCCACATCGCGTGCGTGCCCGTGGGAAACGTTTGCGCAAAGGTGTATTCCCCCTTGTTCTTGTCGATGAACGCTTTGAGGCCTGTGCCGTCTTTCACACCCTTTTCTGAAAATTTGTTGGCGAGCGTGATGGCCTGGCCGTTATGGTTAAGATTCATCAATATCGCCATGTCTTTTTTCGGCCCGCCGCTGCCCAAGTGCACGCCGTAGATCAGCCCATACAGCACGTGTGCCGCATCAAGCTCGCCATTGACCAGCTTGTCACGCACACTGGCCCACGAGGCTTCCTTCGATGGCGTGATCTTGATGCCATATTTCTCGTCGAATTTCATGACCGACGCGATAATGACGGAAGCGCAATCGGTGAGCGGAATGAAGCCGATTTTCACCTCTTTCTTTTCTGGTGCATCGGAACCTGCAGCCCAAGCCGCTGAACGTACGCCTGGCGGAACAATTGACATTAGCGCGGCACCGCTCAGGACCGCTCCAGTGGCGCGAATAAAGTCGCGGCGTTTCGTTGTGACCCTGTTTCCCTGTGTGGCGGTGTCAGTTTCATGATCCATCCCGATTCTCCAGAAATAAAATCGCAAATAAAAAGCGTCCAGACGGAGCTGCGCGTCATGCAAACAAGGCCAATGCCCGATGCGCTGACTAACACCCTCTGCCTGGACGCCGTTGTCCGTATGCGCTTGCGTTGAGGCGCACTTACGTTGTAGTACGCAATTTCGATGCCAAACGTCGATACTCTCATAGACCGTTGATTTCCAAGGGCAATTTATCGTTGTCGGCGCGGTGACGCGAGCTGAAGAATTCGCTGGTTGCACCAAAAGCGGAGGGTCGACTTGCTGCAATGCACCATTACGGCCCATGGTGCGCCAGTGCAGGCGCTTCAACCGAGGAGGCGAGCTATCTCTATGACGCGCGTTGCGGCGTCGGCTATTTTGATGCCGCGATCCATTGCAAATCTGCGCAGCAATTGGAACGCATCCTCTTCTGAAACGTCCTGTTGCTTCATCAGAAAGCCTTTTGCACGCTCAATTTTCTTTCGTTCCGTGAGTTGGGTTTTGGCGTACGCAAGTTCTTGTTTGAGTGTTTGTTCTGCGGCGAATCTCGCTACTGCGACCTCAAGAATCGGGAGGAGTCTGGCTTCTGATAATCCGTCGACCACATAGGCGGAAACACCTGCGCGAATCGCACCACGAATAGTTTCACTTCTGCGATCGCCGGAAAACATCACAATCGGATAAGGGCGATCTTTTGAAACGAAGGCGAGGCTTTCCAGCGAATCACGCGATGGTGATTCGGTATCAACGATGATCACATCAGGCGCAACAGCCACGACGGCTTCATAAATCTCCATCGGAGAGGCCAGCATCGATACCACCTTGCAGCCGTTCGCCTCTAGTGCGGCGCGCACGTCGGCGGCGCGGCCCTGATCGTCGTCTACCAGCATCACTCTAAGGCTTGATCGATTCCGGGATTTCATGGTGATGTAGTCTTAAGCAAAGCGCGTACCACGCACTTTGCTTGCTATCATTCCTCCATGAATACATCCACAACTACCGCATTATTGCTTTTCGCGCACGGTTCTTCAGACCCCGGCTGGGCAGAGCCCTTCACCAAACTCAAAGCCGCCGTTCAGGCCCGTCACCCCGACGGAAAGGTAGAACTGGCGTTTCTTGAGCGCATGGCACCATCCTTTGACGAGGCGGTAGCGACACTGCATCAACAGGGCATACGGCACATTACCGTGGCACCGATGTTTCTCGCCATGGGCGGACACATGCGCAATGACTTGCCCCAACTCATCGAAGAAACGCATATTCGAACCGGGATTGCGTTCCGCGTCTTGCCCGCGCTAGGCGAAGTCGACGTACTCATTACCGCTATCGCAGATTGGGTCACTGCGTCCGCAAAGTAGGGGCGAAAAAAAGCCCGCTGGACGCGGGCTTTTTGAAAATTGACGCACTACTTACTTTCCTTGCCACGGTGTTTTACCTGCTGGCTTGGCAAATGATTTCCCCGCGGGTTTACCCGCACCGCTCTTGCCAAATCCACTAAAACTACCCGGACGCTTACCCTCATTAGCACGTCCAGCTGGACGCCCACCTGGACGCGAGCCCGGATGCGTTGGCTTGGAAAATACCCGTGCCTTCGGCTCCAGTCCCTCAATCACGGTAACCGGAATTGGCTGCGACGTGAAACGCTCGATGAGTTTCACCTGGAAGTGTTCACGCACATTGGCAAGGCTGATGGCGATGCCATTTTTGCCGGCACGCCCGGTACGGCCAATGCGATGTACATAGTCTTCGGCTGCACGCGGCAGATCGTAATTGATGACGTGCGAAATTCCCTGCACATCTATGCCGCGCGCGGCAACGTCAGTCGCAACCAATACGCGTAAGCCACCCTTACGCAACGCTTGCAACGTACGAGTGCGTGCGCCCTGCTTCATGTCGCCGTGAAGTGCGGCGACGGAAAAGCCCTGCTCGTTAAGGTTGCTGGCCAGGTCATCGGCTGCACGTTTGGTCGCGGTGAACACAATGGCTTGGTTCATATCGGCATCACGTAACAGATGATCAAGCAGACGATTTTTGTGGCCCATGTCATCGGCAAAATGCAGGCGCTGCTCGATGTTTTCATGGCGCGATTGCTGACTATCGACAGCGATGCGCACCGGGTCTTTCAACATCGTTGTCGCCAGGCGAACGATGTTGGGCTCCAGTGTGGCCGAGAACAGAAGGGTTTGGCGGGTCGCCGGGGTTTTCGTGACAATTGCTTCGAGATCATCCTTGAAACCCATGTCGAGCATACGGTCGGCTTCGTCGAGCACCAGCAATTGCAGACGCGACAAATCGACGCGGCCCGATTGCATTTGATCGAGCAGGCGACCCGGCGTTGCCACCAGAATATCAACACCACTTTTTAGCAGGCGATTCTGCACCGGGTACGGCATGCCGCCCACGATGGAAATCGTCTTGACTTTTTTCATGTTGCGGCCATACGTCTCAGCCGCCTTGGTGACTTGCATCGATAATTCACGCGTCGGCGTTAGTACCAGTACGCGTGGCCCACGACCAACAACGGGATGGGCTTCGGTGAGCAATTGCAACGCTGGCAGCATGAAAGCCGCAGTTTTGCCGCTACCTGTTTGCGAAGAGACCATGAGGTCACGACCAGCTAATGCTTCAGGGATGGCGCGCGCTTGCACAGCGGTAGGGTCGGTGTAACCAGCGGCAGCGATGGCCGCGTTGATCGGGGCCGCCAGGCCCAGGGATTCAAATTTCATATTTCGTTTTCCCGCGCAGCCATTCCGGTGGTTGCGCATGTACAACAATTGCGAAAAGAGGCACGCCGTCCGTCATCGGAAACAGCAGAACACACTACGCACAAGAAAAGGGCGCAGAAGTCGGCAGGCCAAAACACCGGCACTAACCGAATCGCAATCCTTGAGGGAAAACCGGTGGCTGTGGAACAACCGTGGTTGACAGCAGGAACGCTACAGGAAGATTTGAGACTTTCTTCCGAGGAGGTCAGGGACGATGAACATTTGCGACACATAAAAATTATTGCATCGCACAAGAAGAATTATACGGGAGTTACCTCTGATTTTCAAGGATATTTGTGTGCCTCTGATGCGGTGCGGCACAAACCGGCCCTGAATCAGATTTCAAATGAGATAATTCGCGCCTTCAGCATTTTGACCAATCTTGCTAATTGCCGCGAGCATTAACGCATCCAAACAACATGAGTACCGCACACGCCACTGAAATCAAGCGCAGACGCACCTTTGCGATCATATCTCACCCAGACGCGGGCAAGACCACCTTGACCGAAAAGCTCCTTCTGTTCGCGGGTGCTATCCACATTGCGGGCAGCATCAAAGCCCGTAAAGCCCGCCGACATGCTACCTCCGACTGGATGGAGATCGAGAAAGAGCGCGGCATTTCCGTGGCAAGTTCGGTGATGCAGATGGAGTACCGCGACTGTGTGATCAATTTGCTCGACACACCAGGCCACCAGGATTTTTCCGAAGACACTTATCGCGTACTGACCGCGGTCGACGCGGCTTTGATGGTGATTGATAGCGGCAAAGGCATCGAAGCCCAGACGCTACGATTGATCGAGGTCTGCCGCGCGCGTAACACACCGATCCTCACATTCATCAACAAAATGGATCGTGAAGGCTTGCCATCGCTTACGCTGATGGAAGACATCGAGCGTGTATTGAAGATGGACATCGTGCCGTTCACGTGGCCGGTCGGCATGGGGCGTGAATTTCGTGGCGTGTACGACCTGCGGCTTGATCGTATGCGTATTTTCCAGTCGGGTGATGATCGGAAAAATACCGCCGACGATGAAGTCCTGGAAGGGCTCGACAATCCCATCGCGATGGCACGCTATGGCGCCGAATACCAACAAGCGCGTAGCGAAATTTCATTGCTGCGTGAAGCAAGTCCTGCGTTTGATCGTGTCAGCTTTCTGGCGGGCAAACAGTCGCCGCTGTTCTTCGGTTCGGCGGTAAATAATTTTGGCGTACGCGAAATCCTCGATGCACTGGTTGATTTGGCACCCCCACCCGCGCCGCGCGCGGCATTGCAACGCGTGGTCAATCCCGATGAGCCTGCGTTCACCGGCGTCGTATTCAAAATTCAAGCCAACATGGATCCGGCGCATCGCGACCGCATTGCTTTCCTGCGTGTGTGTTCGGGCCGCTTTGAACGTGGGATGAAGTTACGTGTGTCGCGCACCGGCAAGGACATTCGTCCAGGCACCGTCGTTTCATTCCTGTCGCAGCGGCGGGAATTGCTTGAAGAAGCATATGCAGGTGACATCATCGGCATTCCCAATCACGGTACATTGCGCCTGGGCGATACCCTAAGTGAGGGTGAAATATTGCAGTTCACCGGATTGCCTTATTTCGCGCCGGAGATTTTTCAAACGGTAGAGATAGCCGACCCGATGCGCAGCAAACAATTGCGCACTGGTCTGCAACAACTTGGCGAAGAAGGCGCAATCCAGGTATTCAAGCCGATCTCAGGCGGCAGTCTTCTGCTGGGTGCCGTTGGCACGCTACAGTTTGAAGTGGTGTTGCATCGCCTGAAATCCGAGTACGGTGTTGACGCCAGACTGGAGCCATCGCGTTATCGGCTCGCGCGCTGGATCACATGCGATAACGCGACGACCTTGAAGCGCTTTATCGACGCCAACGCGCACCGGATCGCGCACGATGTTGTCGAAGCGCCCGCGTTTCTTGCGGCACATGTTTCTGAACTGGAAGTATCCGCAGAGCGATATCCTAGCGTGCAATTTCATGCGCTGCGGGAACACGCAGGACATGTGTTTCAGACGGGGATGTAGCACCGAAAGCCCTTTTGTTGGCGCCATTCTTACGGTGTTTTTTGCTGGTAAACCGCGCCAAATGGCAATCTACACGTTGAAAACGTCCGACGCACTATCCAGCAACCCGTTATTTACGATTGCTCGCAGCGATATCGAGTGAAGTCGTCTCGCGGGTACGAACAATAACCTGCCGTTTGTCGGTGCCACCGACAAAGTAAGGCAGCGGTAAATTGTCCGCTATAACGCTGATCGCGTGCGTGCCCGCAGCGACGAGCGGGAATTCGAATTTGCCCTGACCGTCCGTGCGCGTGGAAAACTTTCCATCGAGCAGGATCGTTACGTTTGCTGCACCTGTCTCGTTGGCATCGCGTCGCTCGTTGTCGTTGGCGTCAAGAAACAGATACCCGACGATATTTCCTGCGCCAGTGCCGGGCGCACCGCCTAGTGGTACCACAGCTGTTCCGGCGCGGTCTTCGTAGCGCAGAATCAAGAACAGTGCGCGATCCTTGGCCACCGGGACCAATAACGGCGTGGGAAACTGCGATATGGCGCTCAGGGAAGGCGGATCTTCGCGGCGATTATCGTAATAGTTCATCGACAATGACCATTGCGAACTGACACGCCAGTTCAGACTGACGTTCGCAGACGTACCGCGGCTGGTGCCAATATCGCGGTTGGCAAGCCAGCGGAGGCTCCCCTCCAACGACAGGTTGTTGGCGATATCAACGCCGCCATTTATCCCAAAGTTCGCGCGGGTAGTCCGCTTTTCTGCGATCGTTTCCCGCGTCAGAGATAGCGAAGTGCTCAACCGCAGACCCGTCTCGTTAGGCCACGCATGATCCACCGCAATTTGTTGGCTACGCCGCGAACCTGCTGCCGAAGCGACATCCAGTTGCAGGCGGGTCGTGCCAAGAAAACTTTGCTTGTCAATAAATGCGTAGGCCGATTGCGCGCCGTCACGCGCATGTCGTACCGAGACCGCGCTTCCGACACCAAGCGAACGATTGACTTGATAACGGATGCTGGCGTTGCCGTAGATGGCATCGACACCCAGCCCAGAAACGGAACTCACGCTGTCCACCCCAGCGGTCCAAAGCCATTGCTGGCTTTGATAATTGACGCGGTAGTAACCTCCAACACTGTCTTCTATGAACGGCAAATACCCACCCCAGACGATACCAGGATCGAGCCTGAAGAGGCCATAGTTATGCCGATAACGACCATCGCGAGTTTCGCCATCAAGCCAGAAGCCGCGTTTGTGTGATTGTGGTCCAACTTCGCTATCGACGAGGTTGAACTGCAAGCGCGAATTGTCACCCTGCCAGGCAGAACTTCCGTACCATGATCGACCGGTGGTTTTCGTGCTTGGCGCGTTCGGGTCGAGGTTCGAGCTGACATCCTGAGCATCAGCAAATTGAAACCCTGCCAGCCACTGCGGCGAAACCACCCACTGCGCACCGCCGGTAAAAATACGGCCCCCTAAACGTGAGAATCCGGTGAGACGCAAGCCATTGTAGGTACCTGGTTCGCCAACGCTGGTCTGAATCTGCAGGTCGCCAGCATGCAGCCATTCGGATTGAACGCCGACAACAGAAAAAGTCGGCAGGTAAAACCGGTATTGCACGCGCGCGAGATCAATGGAGGGCGTGTTGATCATGCCGACGGCGTTATTGACGCGCCAATCGTTGTCAAATGCCAACCCCCGCTGCCACACCGTGAAGATACTGGAATCGAATCCGTTTCGAAATGTACCGTCGAAACTCAATGCGCCATAGTCCGTTGTGTCGTAGCGACCGCTGAAGCTCAGGCCGTTTTCGCGTCTCGATATGCCGTTGGTATTGATATTGCTGCCGAAGGCTTCAAAGCGCCAAGCCCGAGGCTGCCCTTCAGAGTTGTAGGTCAGGTTGGCACTGTCATCAGGCAGCGGTGGGAGACTTCCACTATCAATCAGGCGATCCTCGTAGACGGGTGGAACAAGAGGAATCGACGCTTTGCTATCTGGTACAACAGTTTGCGCCCATCCAGATTGCGAAAGTACAATGCCTATGGCACCGATGATCCATGAAGCACCCCACCCGGTCACGGTGAGAATCGCTGCTCGAACGGTATGGTTTTCCCGGTCCACTCCAGGTTGCCGCGAATCGTAATGGGATAGGCAATCTTGTCGGGCGCATCGCGTTCACCGCGAGTGACCGTAAGCGAAATAGACCGCGTTTCACCCGGCAATACTGGTAGGGTGGAAACGGTGAATTCAAGCTTCTTGCCACTCGCGTCGGTGCCCGATAAAAAACCGTCCAGACGACCATGGGCATTACCGGTGTTTCTCACCTGTAACACCGGCGTGGGCTCGCCGTTGATTGATGCAACCTGGGCTGACACAACGTCCAGTTGAGGTGAAGCACCGCCAACCGTTACGTAAACAATAATGCCAATCCGGCCTGACATCGGGATGGCCGGACCATTCGGGGCCCTCACCGCTTGCGCCTCGCCCTCGATCAACAAAGCGAAACGGCATTCTCCCGGCGCTGCGTCGGCGGGCACGGCGACTTCAAATCGATATCGATATTTGCCCCCGCCGGAAACGGTGATTTCGCGTTTTTCAATGGCCACCCAAGGACGGCAACTCCCAACAGGCATGCTCTCGTCGAAGGTGACACCGCCAGTTTTGTCGAGTGTCCAGTCGGCAGATTTAAAAAAGTATTTCGCCGATTGGGAACTTGCATTGGTAATTTCGAGCACCTGACGGCTCTTCTCACCCGGTTTAACCGACACCTCGACGCGTGGGGGAGAAATCATGGCGGCAAAACCCTGCGCAATAGCGTTAGTTGCGCCGACAGTAACGATCATCGCACACCACAACACGAACGACAGCCGACAGCGCTGCGCCCGCGAGAATCCTTCCCGTGCGGGTAGTTTATTCATGACCTTCAGTCCACGTCGATTTCAAAATGAAATTGCAGACGTTGCGCGGCGGCCAGTCGTTGCCCGTCTGCTTCCAGTTTCAATGTAATAGTATCTTCGATGATGGCGGACCGGATTGGCCCCGCATACACCAGCGTGCGGTTACCGGAGATGACTTGCCCCGGCAGCAAACGACCCTGCGTCGTCCACGCGGCATTGACCAATCCAATTGATTGTTGCGGTAACGCCAGGTAAATCTTGCCTGTCTTGTTCGCCCAAGGCGCCACATTCAGGCGCACCGTCACCACCGTGGCACCCTCCACCAGATTTCCCGACCGTCGACTTGGCGCCACGGATTTCCATTTCATGGCCGTATTGGCATCGTGCACGTACGACGCTGAATCATCGACGGCAAAGGTGGCGGCCTCAACGGATTGCGCCAGCACGAGGGCGACAATCAACCCTCCTGACAAACAGTGTCCCAAACGCACCATTCGCAAAGCGCCGCCGGTCCACCCTGTACCAGCAGATCTGCCCGCGTTTCTCATGGGGCAGTTAATGTATAGGTCGCTCTACCGGTATAGTTGCCGGCAGCTACAACACTTGAATTGGCGTATGAAAACGCGTGACAGCTTTCGTTCCAGGTGTTTCTATTCAATGTCGCCAGCGTCTGCGTGCCGCCGGCAAAGGCACCGGTGGGTATCACCTGCGCACCGGTATCACCAATGCCGGTACTGGTCCAACTTATCTGGTTGAATGGTATGGTGTCCCCTCCCGCGCTGACCAGCCCTCCGACAGGGGTGGTAACCGACAGCGTCGCCGTCGCGGCTGTGGTACCCGGAATTCGATAGAAGCCGCCAATGTAGACCTGTTGTGTCGCCGGCGAACAGAATATGAAGGCGTCATAGAAACTCGCTGCTTGCGTGCTGTTGGTTTGCATCGGTTGCGCCACAGCATTGCCAATCAGGTTGGCGGCGACCGTCACGGACACCGTGTTGACCGTAGCGTTGTTTGCTGGTGTGCCGCCGCCCTGCAAGGTACCGGTGAATGAGCCATTGCCAACGGCGAGGTACACGACGCGTGTTCCGGCGGTGATGTTGACCGTAAATGCCGATGCCGCGCCATGAATGAGCGCCATCGCTGGGAGCAGCATGGCTGCAATTGCCTGGCTTACTATTCGTCGTGACAAGTTCATAACATGTACTCCGCTAGCTCAACGGTGGACGGGGCAAAATCCGCACGCTTTTCTACTACCAGCATAATCAGCCACCTCATAAAAAAGAGATGCCCGGCCTATGTCGCGGGGCACCTCTGTTGTGAGTGGATGACCTTTGTCCGATGCGATTAAGGCATCGTCGCAGTATACGTCACTGTACCTGCGTAGGTACCTGCAGCAACAACCGCGCTGTTAAGGTAGCGGTATGTCCATGTCGCACTCTGATTGGTGATTTTTGTTCCAGTCAGCGTTGGTGCAACTGCTGCGACGCTGGCACCGTTGGTCAGGATGGGAGCCTGCAACCCGGTACCGCCCGTGGAAGTCGTGGTAATTTGCGAAAACGGAATGACATCAGTACCGCTCGCGAGCCCGCCCGCCGAAGATGTTGCCGTCAAGGCTATCTGGCCGTTATTGCCACGGACGCTCGCATTGACTGCGCCGCCGGTCGCGTCACCGCCAGTACCGCTGATAGGTGTCGTGCCTGCATCGACTTGGGCTGCGGTCGGTGAGAACGTAATCAGATCGAAGTTTCCGGCACCAGTAGTACCAACGCGCAAGGAAACGAACTTGGGAATAATGATCGAGAAGTCTACACGCGCAGTCGCCGCGACCGTTCCGGCAGCAGCGGTTGTGAAATTGGACTCTGCGCCCGCAACCAGCGGAATACCAAGGGCAAGAGCAACAGCAGATTTGAGAAGAATATTTCGCATGATTGGGCCTCAGAAGAGTTGGTTAAGTTGATTCAACTAGAACAGGCCACATGATATGGCAATAAAATCGTAAAAAATGTGAACTGGCTCACGAAAATTCGCGATTTGGCGCGGAATTTGTCAACGATTGTGAATTCAGCGTAACAACCGCAGCAAAAATGGATAGCCGAGGTTAACGCCCTGTCGCTGCAATCCGTTGACGATTTTGCAACATGCGCCAGAAGCGCGGCCACGGGGGCAACGCGGCAACGCAAATTATGATTGCAAGGCAATATAGGTGGTCATCGCGCTTCTTGCTAAATGGTCTGGCTCCCGCCAGCGCGCATCGAGTTGAAGTAGGACACCGCCTACGTTCGGAACCGAACAATGCCGATAGCTCTACATGCGCGTTGGCCCTGATCATGGGCATTGGTTCACCACGACGAGAACGCGATGACATCACCGCTGCGCCACCTTCCCAATGTCCAACAAAACCAGTTGCTTGCCGAGCTCCCCGTAGATGATCGTGCTCGCTTGAAAGATCATTTGGCCATT
>JBKJMK010000189.1:0-19097 GCA_046596005.1 Usitatibacteraceae bacterium
CGCGTGATTGACCTGCTGTCGCGTGAAGGTGTAATTGTTACAGAACGGGCAGTGCAACCGGCGGAACTTGAGGCGGCAACAGAAATTTTCAACACCGGCAACTACGGCAAGGTGACACCATGCACCCGTTACGAAATGCACACGCTTCCAGTAGGCCCGATCGCGACGCTTGCGAGGGACCGTTATATGGCATTTTCGGCAGAGGCGACTGTCGCCCGGATACGAGCAGCGTAATCCGCGACGATTGTGAATCCGCTGCCACCCCGGGCTATGCAGCGCCGATCTGCGCCTAGACCTTAAAGCTGCTATTCGGCTAATCGCCAACCGATGGTGCGACTGCCGGATGTGGGTTCTGCAGGTCAGCGATGGATCGCGCATGCTGGTGATTGCGCGCAAAAATCATATAGAAAGTCGGCACCACGAACAGCGTGAGTACAGTGCCTAACGACATGCCACCGACGATGACCCAGCCAATCACCTGGCGTGATTCGGCGCCGGCGCCGCGCGCCAATGCCAGGGGAATCGCACCGAGCACCATCGCCCCGGTGGTCATGAGGATCGGGCGCAATCGCAGCGTAGCGGATTCAATGACGGCCTCGCGAAGCGGCAAGCCGCGTTCCTGTAACTGATTGGCGAATTCCACAATCAGGATGCCGTGCTTGGTGATGAGCCCTACTAATGTGATGAGCCCGATCTGGCTGTACACATTGAGCGAGCCACCGGTGAGCCATAATGCGAGCAATGCGCCCGTCATGGAAAGTGGCACGGTCAGCATGATGACGAACGGATCGATAAAGCTCTCGAACTGGGCGGAAAGCACCAGATAGATAAAGGCCAACGCCAGTACGAAGGTCAAGTAGATGCTACCGGACGAATCGCGAAATTCGCGTGATTGACCAGATAGATCATTCTGCACTGTTGGCGGTAACGCACGTTTCGTCGCATCCTTCATGAAGTCAATAGCGTCTTTGATTGCGTATCCAGGGGCTAGATTGGCATCAATGCGCGCGGCGCGCAATTTGTTGAAGTGATTAAGGCTGCGCGGCGCGACTGATTCGCGGACAGTGAGAAGGTTGGAGAGCTGGACCATTTCGTTGTTTCTGCCGCGCACATAGATGTTGGAAATGTCATCGGGGTTGGATCGATCCACGTCGGCCACTTGCACGATGACGTCATATTGCTCGCCATCCTTCTTGAATCGGGTCACCTGGCGCCCGCCAAGCATGGTTTCAAGTGTTCGCCCCACGGATTCAATATTGGCGCCGATGTCAGCAATCTTGTCGCGGTTCATGGCAATTTTGAGCTCCGGCTTGTTCAGGCGCAGATCTGAATCCACATCCGTTAGTCCGGGATTTTTTGCCGTCTCGGCGATCAGACGGTCTACATATTGTTGCAATTGCTCATAAGGTGCCGACGTCATAATAATAAATTGCAACGGTTTATCGCGTCCCTGACCTAGCGAAGCCGGGCTGACCGCAAATGCGTTCACGCCGGCCAAGTTCTTAAACTTGGGCGCAAGTTCGCGCGCAATTTCCTGCTGACTCCGCGTTCGTTCGTTCCAGTCCTTCAGGCGCAAAATTGCACGCCCATCGGAAACGGTCGGAAAGCCAACGATGGAGTTGTATCGAACCATCTCCGGAATATCCTTGTAGATATCCTCGATTTTCTGGACGTAACCTGAAGTGTAGGAAACGGTCGAACCTTCGGGAGCGGATACGATACCGAAGATGATCCCGCGATCCTCCACAGGGGCGAGTTCCTGCTTGAGGCTGAGAAACAAAGGAATGGCCAGCAACACGAACACGAACCAGAGCGCAACGCCGATGGCACGCTTCTGCAAGACCGCGGTAAGGGTGCGCTTGTAGATATCTGAGACGCGTAACAACACGGATTCAATTGCATTGTAGATTTTGCCGTGTTTGACATCATGCTTGAGAATTAGCGAACAGAGCATCGGCGACAACGTCAGCGCGACAAACCCGGATACCACTACCGCACCGGCCAGGGCCAACGCAAATTCGATGAATAGCCGACCCGTGCGGCCCGTCGCGAATGCGAGTGGCGCATAAACTGCCGCGAGGGTGAGTGTCATCGCGACGACCGCGAAGGCGATCTCGCGTGCACCCTTGATCGCGGCTGCCGTGCGCTCCATGCCTGATTCCAGGTTGCGGTAGATGTTTTCCAGCACCACAATCGCGTCGTCGACCACCAGGCCGATTGCCAACACCATCGCCAGCAGAGTTAACGTGTTGATGCTGAAATTGAACGCATACATCAGCGCAAACGCCCCAACCAGTGACACCGGGATGGTGATAAGGGGAATGATGGTGGCGCGCAAGTTGCGCAGGAACAGAAAGATAACGAGTGCGACAAGCAGTATCGCTTCCCATATGGTACCGAACACCGCTTTGATCGCCTGTTCGATAAACAGTGAAGTGTCGTAAACCACCTCAAGCGTCATCCCGGGCGGCAATGTTTTCTGGATTTCGGCCGACTCCGCGCGCACTGCCACTGATAGTTCAAGCGGGTTGGCGGTCGATTGTTTGACAATCGCCAACGTGGCCGCGTTACGACCGTAATAACGCGCAACGATGCGCTCGTCGATGGGTGCAATTTCTGCGCGCGCGACATCGCGAAGCTTAACTGGATAACCAGCGGCGTCCTTGAGCACGATATTGTTGAATTGCTCCGGCGTCTGCAGATCCGTTTGTGCAAGCACGGAAAATTCGCGCGCCTGACTTTCTATGCGGCCCGCTGGTATTTCGACGTTTTGGCGGCGAAGAGCATCCTCCACGTCAGACGGTGTTAATTTGTAGGCAGCCAATTTGTCGCGGTCCAGCCGGATACGCATGGACATTTTGCGCTCGCCGAAGATGCGGACGTCGGCCGCGCCGGGGAGGGTTGAAAAACGCGGCTTGATGTATCGATTGGCGTAATCGGAGACTTCAAGCGGTGTGTGTTTGTCGCTGTAAAACGCAACAAACATGATGGGGTCGGCATCCGCTTCGACTTTGGCGATGATAGAGTCGTCCGCCGCATCGGGCAATCGACCACGCACACGGGAAACTTTGTCACGAACATCCGCTGCGGCGGAATCGGGGTCACGCGTGAGCTTGAACTTGATGTTGATCTGACTGCGCTCGGCGCGGGATTGCGACGTCATCACGTCGACCCCCTCGATGCCGGATAGTGAGTCCTCCAACGGCTTCGTGATCGTCGACTCGACCACGGCTGCCGATGCGCCCTTGTAGACAGTTTCGATACTGACCACAGGCTCGTCAATCTTCGGGTATTCCCTGACCGACAACCTGCTATAGGAAATCAAACCGATTAGCAGCACTGCCAGACTGAGCACCGTTGCGAATACGGGTCGCTTGATGCATAACTCTGGCAGAGTCATGATTTATCTCCCGTTTTGGCGCTGGCGCCCGCACCTCCAGGCAATGAAGGCGGGCTGCCGTCCGACGCGGATTTTGAATTCTCCGTGCGAGGTCGCGTTTCGCCGGCAATTTTCACTTGCGATCCGTCGCGAAGCTTAAGCTGACCCGCAGTCACCACCACCTCGCCGACTACCAATCCCTGCAGTACTTCCACCTGGCCATTGCGTCGTTGGCCAATCTCAACCTTGAAGCGTTGCGCGCGTCCATCCACGACTTTGAATAAGTATTGCTCGTCACCGACAGGAATAAGCGATTGTTCGGGAACCGCAACTGAATCGCGCTCGTCACTGAACAGCAGCCTCACGCGTGCAAACATGCCGGGGCGCAAGCGTGCGTCGGTGTTCTTGACGGTTGCGCGAATGACTATCGAGCGACCGTTGGTGTCGACCAATGGATTGATCGCGAATACCTTGCCCTGGAAAGTCTGGTTGGGGAACGCGTCCAGCGTAATCTGCAATGATTGGCTTACGGCAATCTGCTTCAGGTAAATTTCCGGAATTTTGAAATCCACTTTCAGCGGATCGATCTCTTCCAGATTAACGATGTCCTGCCCGTCTTTGACATAGTCGCCGATGCTGACGGAGCGCAAGCCAACAATGCCGGAAAAAGGTGCCTTGATTTCAAGTTTGGTCAAGCGCGCTTGCGAGAGATCGTAGGTTGCCTGTGCGACTTTGAAATTGCTCTCGGCTTCGTCCCGCGCCTGAGCGGAAATGAAGCCTTTGTTGAACAGATCCCGTGAACGTTCGATGCGACTTTTGCTTAAGCCCAGGTTGGCTTCAGCTTGCGCCAATTCGGCGCGTTGAACCGATGCATCAAAGCGAATAAGCGTAGCGCCTTTTGCGACGCGCTGGCCTTCGCGAAAGCCAATTTCACTGATTCGTCCCGGCACCTCAGGTCGAATCGTCACCGACTCATCGGACCGCAATGAACCGACCGCAGTAAGTCCCTGTGCCATGCGCACGGATTTCACGGTAATAGCGTCAACCATGAGCCCTGAGCCAAGTGCGCCGGTCGTGCTCGTGCCTGCTTTGGTAGTCGCCTGCGGGCCACTTGCTGACGGGCTACTGGCGGTGCCGGCGCTGGACTGGGTTTTCCCAATCCAGTAGCCCCCACCGCCGATAATCAATAAGCCAGCTAACACGCTGGCAACAACGAGAGTTTTTTTCATTTCTGACAAGGACGTAAGAGGTGAGCGCGGACACTCAACGAAGCCCTGATTATCCTCCGAAATGGCTGGGCAGCCACGTGACCGCTATCAACGACTGCCAGGTAATCATGTTCCAAACCAGGCAGTAGCCACGACGCCGGGGATGTTTCTCCGCTAGGCAGGTATGTCGGGCGTCAACTGCGCTTCAAGAAAGGAAATCTGGTCCTTCAATAGAAGTTTGCGTTTTTTCAGGCGTTTCAATTGTAATTCGTCATGGAGGGGAACGGCCGCGCTTGCATCGATAACCAAATCAAGATCGCCATGTTCCTGCTTCAATTCAACAATGCGGCGCTCGATTGCGTCAATGTCCATGTTGCTGCCACTCATGTCGCGTCTCCTCTGCTTTTCAATATACCGCGCTCGCGGAATCTTTGCACATACCCCGTTAGTGGTGTGGCGCGCAGTTGCTTTTTTAGGCTTAAAGGTGTGAAATAACCGACTAATACAGGGAAGCGTAGCCGAAACGCACAGCGACCCGATTTTCACTTGGCGCGGCGGGACCTATGCAATCAAGACGCAACGATTTTGACGTGACGAATCGTATCCAGACCACGGATGCGACTGCGGTGCATCGAGAAATTGCCCGACTGTTCCGCTTGCTTTATCCAGGCGCGGCACACATGGCGATGGATCGTGCATTCGACGATGTCGCCAAACTTTATGCAGGCCTTTACCCCGGCTACCAGGCTTGTGATACGTCATACCATAATCTGCAGCACGTGATGGATGTCACGCTCGCAATGGTGCGTCTGATGGATGGCTATGAGCGCTCCCGCAACGGCACACCGGCGTTGGGTGTTCGATACTTTCAGCTCGGTGTAATTGTTGCACTCTTTCACGATATGGGTTACCTGCGACACACGACAGATACCACCGCAAAAAACGGTGCCGAATACACCTTGTGCCACGTCTCGCGCGGGGCAGAATTTTTGCGCCGTTATGTGCCGCAAATAGGCCTCGGAGATTGTGCAGAGGAGGCGGCGGAACTGATTCATTTCACCGGTTTCGAAAAACGTGTGGCGGAAATACTCGTGCAAGACCCAGTTTTGCGCATGTTAGGCAGCCTTTTGGGTTCTGCCGACATCATTGCGCAGATGTCGGACCGCTGCTACCTGGAGAAATGCCGTGATCGCTTGTACCCTGAATTCGTCGCAGGTGGCATTGCGGTAAAAAAATCTGCGCAAGGCGATCAGGTGGTCTTCGCGTCCGGTGAAGACCTGGTCAACAAGACCCCTGCATTTTTTGAGAGCGCGGTGAATCGCCTCGAATACGATCTTGGCGGCGCGTACAACTATGCGTCTACCCATTTTGGCGGCTTCAACCTCTACATGCATGCCGCAACCAAGAACGTGCATTTTGCGAAAGAACTCAGCGTAACCGGCGTAGGAGGCACAAATGTGCTGCGTCGCACGCCGCCTGAACAAACCGCTTAAGTTTGGGGTAACGCAAGGCGGGTGAATGTGGCGGGTCCTTCGCTGTACGACATGAGGCCGGGAACGAGCCAATGCTTAGCGAACCACGTCGCAGCATAGATCGCCATTAGACGCGGCTTCCGGCGTAAAAATGCTCCAATCACCCCGTCAGTATTAGGGTTTGTACTTCCGAACAAAAATTTCGCGAGCGACACGCACGACGCCAGCAATTGCCCGTCCTGACTAGTTACCCCGTGACCGATTTCGGCAAGAACCGCTGGTTTAACAATTTTTATTCGATCAAGAGCTTACTCGTTGCGTGGGCGCGTCGCGCGAACCCGTTGCCTCCGGAGTAAGACATGCGGTCATCCGCTTGTTCCGCAGTGAGTGCTGCATGATAAAATTGATTTTTTATCACCTGGCGCGCGTTTTAATCTCTGCTTCGCGTCAAACTCTTAAGCCCCCTAAATTATCCTCATGTCCGATACCTTCCACCGATCCAACAATCTTGCCGCAGTCGATCCTGAAATTTTTGCTGTCATTCAAAAAGAAAATCAGCGGCAGGAAGACCACATCGAGTTGATTGCGTCTGAGAATTACACCAGTCCGGCAGTGATGGAAGCGCAGGGTTCCCAGCTCACGAATAAATATGCAGAGGGCTACCCGGGCAAGCGCTATTACGGAGGTTGTGAGTTTGTCGATATTGCCGAAACCTTAGCGATTGATCGTGTCAGGCAATTGTTTGGCGCTGATACGCATCAGTACGCGGCAAATGTGCAGCCTAATTCCGGCTCGCAGGCCAATCAGGCCGTCTATTTTGCGTTGTTAAAGCCGGGCGACACCATTCTCGGCATGAGCCTTGCGATGGGTGGACACCTTACACACGGCTCGCCGGTAAACATGAGCGGGAAGTGGTTCAACATCGTGAGCTACGGATTGAATGATCGTGAGGAGATCGACTACGATCAGGTTGAAGCGCTCGCGCGGCAACACAAACCGAAGTTAATCCTCGCTGGTGCGTCGGCGTATGCATTGCGTATCGATTTTGAACGATTTGCGAAAATCGCCAAGGAAACTGGGGCGCATTTCATGGTCGATATGGCCCATTACGCGGGACTGATCGCGGCGGGCTTTTATCCGAATCCGATACCATTCGCTGACGTGGTGACATCGACGACCCATAAATCGCTGCGCGGCCCGCGTGGCGGCATTATTTTAATGAAGCCCGCGTTTGAGAAGGTGATCAATTCGGCAATTTTCCCCGGAATTCAGGGGGGGCCGCTCATGCATGTCATTGCCGCCAAGGCGGTCGCCTTCAGAGAAGCGCTTGAACCCAGCTTCAGGATTTATCAGGCGCAGGTACTCAAGAATGCCGACGTCATGGCCAAAACGCTGATCAAGCGTGGTTTACGTATTGTTTCCGGCCGAACAGAGTCGCACCTGATGCTGGTGGATTTACGCTCCAAAGAAATTACCGGCAAGGAAGCCGAGGCCGTGCTGGGCCAGGCGCACATTACATGCAATAAAAACGCCATACCTCACGATCCTGAAAAACCATTTGTGACCAGCGGTGTTCGACTGGGTTCGCCCGCGATGACCACGCGCGGATTTAAAGAAGCTGAAACAGAACTGACCGCCAATTTGATTGCCGATGTGCTGGATAAACCGCGCGACGAACTCAATATTGCCGCGGTTCGCGAAAAGGTAAGCGCGCTGACCAGGCGTTTCCCGGTTTACGCCGCATAATTTCTAGCGAGCGGACGCCATGAAATGTCCGTTTTGTAGCGCCCAGGAAACCCAGGTGATCGACTCCCGTGTGAGTGAGGAGGGCGATGTTGTGCGCCGCCGCCGCCGCTGCACGGTTTGTCATAAGCGGTTCACCACGTACGAGGGCGCCGAGTTGAGGATGCCGACCATCGTGAAATCCAACGGCCAGCGCGAAGATTTTTCGCGTGCAAAACTTGAGACCAGTTTCCATCGGGCGCTGCACAAACGGCTGGTTGAGACCGCCAGGGTTGAAGAGGCAATTGAGCGTATTGAACAGGCAGTGTTGAACGAAGCAAAGCGCGAGCATTCTTCGCGCAAGATTGGTGAAATGGTAATGGAAGAATTGAAAAAACTCGACCAGGTCGGTTACGTGCGTTTCGCCTCGGTCTATCGCAGCTTCTCGGATGTCGAGGAATTCAAAGACGCCATCCGCGAAGTGACAAAGCAGTAGCTGTGGCGTACTCCGCATTTGATCATGCCATGATGGCACGGGCTATCCGCCTTGCCGAACAAGGGCGGCGGATCACAACACCGAACCCTTTTGTTGGTTGTGTGATCGTCAAACACGGCCGGGTCATTGGTGAGGGGTTTACGCAACGAGGTGGCCGCCCGCACGCCGAAGCCGTTGCATTGGAAAGCTGCAACATATCACCTGAGGGTGCGACCGTTTACGCGACGCTGGAGCCGTGCTGCCTGCATCCAAAGTCACGCGGTCCGGCCTGCGCGGATTTGCTCATTGCCACCAAAGTACGACGTGTTGTGTCGGCGGTGCACGACCCGTTCGATGGGGTCGATGGTTTCGGACATACCCGCTTGCGTGACGCTGGCATCAGCGTCGAGACAGGATTGATGGAGGGCGCGGTGCGCGAGCAATTAAGAGCCTTCCTGACACGTGTCACGCGTCGCCGCCCCTGGGTCACGCTAAAAGTAGCGATTAGCCTTGATGGCAAGACGGCGCTGGCGAACGGGCGCTCAAAATGGATTACCGGTGCCGAAGCGCGCCGTGACGTGCATCGCATGCGTGCGGAAGCATGCGCAGTCATGACGGGTATTGGGACATTGATGAATGATGACCCGCAGCTGAACGTCAGGGATGTCCCGTGCGACCGCCAGCCGCTGCGCATTCTGCTCGATAGTCGTCTCGATGTGGCAGACAATGCGCGTCTGCTGGAAGGCGGCAATGTGCTTCTTGTCACGGCAGCACACAATGAGGCTCGCGAAAACCAGCTCAAGTTGCGTGGTGTTGACGTAGCGCGTGTTCCAGTTGAGAAAATCAAAGGCAAAGTGGATCTGGTCAAAATGATGGAATTGTTCGCCGCACGGGGACTGAACTACGTCATGGTGGAAACGGGCGCTAAATTGAATGGCTCGTTACTGGCAGCCGGTGTCGTTGATGAAATCGTCGCCTATGTTGCACCGAGCGTTTTTGGTGACCCGGCACGTGGCGTGTTCGCACTACCTGAGTTCACGGATTTGGCTGAACGCATGCAACTTAAAATTACCGATATGCGACAAATTGGTGCGGATATGCGTATTACTGCGGCTGTTTTGGAGAACTAATATGTTCACCGGCATTATTGAAGCGACGGGACTGGTCGAAAAATCGGAAACGGCGCCGGAAAATACCCGGCTCATTATCAATGCGCCCAGGATCGGCATGCATCAGGTTGCCGTTGGCGATTCAATTGCCGTGAACGGATGCTGTCTTACCGTCGTCGAAAAATCGGCGGAGACATTTTCGGTCGACGTTTCCAATGAAACGCTTTCGCTAACAACGGGATTGGCGCAAGGAGCGGAAGTAAATCTGGAAAAATCCCTGCGCTTTGGGGACCGCCTCGGCGGCCACCTGGTCAGCGGTCATATCGACGGCGTGGGATTGGTGACAGCGATTGATGATTTGGGTGCGTCGTGGCGTCTGGAAATTGACGCGCCCAAAGAACTGGCCAGATTTGTTGCGCGCAAAGGGTCGATTACGGTTAATGGTGTATCGTTAACCGTGAATAAAGTGCGCGACGCTGTGAATGGTAATGCGTTGTTCGAAATCAACATCATTCCGCACACGCATCAGGTAACGACGATTCGTTTGCTGCGTCAGGGCGCAAAAGTGAATCTGGAAATTGACCTGCTGGCACGATACGTGGAACGAATACTCGGGAAAGAATCGACATGACCATTGCAACCACACAGGAAATTATCGAGGACCTCCGCCAGGGCCGTATGGTGGTGCTGGTTGACGCCGAGGATCGTGAAAACGAAGGTGATCTCGTCATGGCCGCCGATTTTGTCACGCCCGAAGCGATCAATTTCATGGCCAGACACGCTCGCGGACTTATTTGTCTAACGCTTGAAGAGACGCGTTGCCGACAACTGAATTTGTCGATGATGGTAACGGACAACCGCGCGTTGCACGGGACGGCATTTACCGCATCCATTGAAGCTGCAAGTGGTGTGACGAGCGGTATTTCTGCAGCTGACCGCGCGCGCACGGTGCAAGTCGCGGTTGCTGCGAACGCAAAGCCCGACGACATTGTCCAGCCGGGCCACATTTTTCCGGTAATGGCAAAGACGGGCGGTGTGCTGGTGCGCGCCGGACATACTGAGGCTGGCTGCGATCTCGCCAAACTGGCCGGACGTACGCCCGCTGCAGTAATTTGCGAAATCATCAAGGATGACGG
Organism: Usitatibacteraceae bacterium; assembly: GCA_046596005.1. Lineage (GTDB taxonomy): Bacteria > Pseudomonadota > Gammaproteobacteria > Burkholderiales > Usitatibacteraceae > UKL13-2. The sequence goes on from JBKJMK010000189.1 coordinate 10,502, forward strand.
CGAGATGGCGCGGTTGCCGGATTTGCAGGAATTTGCCAAGCTTCACGACTTAAAGGTCGGCACGATTGCGGACTTGATCCGTTATCGTTCGGTTACGGAAACGCTGGTGGAGCAGGTCTCAGAAAAAAATATTTCAACACCGTATGGTCCTTTCAGACTGCACGCCTTCCACGACAAAACTGTCGATGAAGTGCATCTTGCACTTACCCGTGGCGATATTCGGCCCGATGTCCCGGTGCTGACGCGCGTTCATGAACCTTTCACTTCGCTCGATTTATTTGATTTCGACGTTACCCGCCATGCCTACTCGGTTACCGACGCCATGCGTCTTATCGCCACCGAGGGCACAGGCGTGATCGTGCTGTTGCGAGGGACGGAAAATGCGGAATCCCTGCTTGCACGATTCACCACAACAGCGGACAAGCCGAAACGGGCGTCAAAATGGGATCCGCGTATGTACGGCATCGGCGCACAGATTCTGCACAAGCTGAATGTGCGAAAAATGCGGGTACTCGCGTGGCCCAAGAAAATTCCTTCGATGGCGGGTTTTGATCTTGAGGTCGTGGAGTACGTGCCGCCATCCACCGAGCGTAAATTGCATAGTGTGGCGACATTTCAATAGGGTTGTATGAATTCGATCAAGGTAAATCTGGACGGACAGCATCTGCGTGTCGGCATCGTACAAAGCCGCTTTAACGAACCGATTGTGGCTGGCATGTTGGCCGCATGTGTGGCGGAGCTGCAAAAGCACGGTGTCGATGCAGCAGCGATCGACCATGTCTCGGTGCCGGGCGCACTCGAAATTCCTGTCGCGCTGCAAACAATGGCACATTCGCAAAAATATGATGCCCTGATTGCCATCGGTGCTGTGATTCGCGGTGACACTTATCACTTTGAGATTGTCGCCAATGAAAGCTGTCGCGGCGTCATGGATGCAACTTTGGAAACGGGAATACCGATTGCCAATGGGATTCTGACCGTCGACACTGATGCACAGGCGTTGGCGCGCGTGGCCGAGAAAGGTGCCGACTGCGCGCGCGCAGCCATCGAAATGGCGCACACCATCAGTGCAATCAATGCTTCCGCACGGGATCGCAAATGAAGAGCTCACGTCGCCGTTCGCGCGAGTTTGCGTTGCAGGCACTTTATCAATGGCAATTGGCCGGGCAAAGCCTTGCAGACATCGAACAGCAGTACGCGCAGGCGGAGGGATTCACCAAGGCGGACAGTGCCTTATTTTCCGTTATCCTGAGCGGGGTGTTGAAGCATGCAGAAATGCTCAAAGAAAAACTCCAGCCTCATCTGGATCGTCCGTGGAGAGAAGTGAGCCCAATTGAGGCGGCTATCCTGCTTATCGGTGCATTCGAATTGACGAATCTCCCTGACACACCTTATCGCGTCATCATCAATGAGGCCATTGAACTTGCAAAGTCGTTTGGCGGTACCGACGGGCATAAGTATGTCAACGGCATCCTCGATAAATTTGCGGTGACCGTGCGTGCAGACGACGCCGACTTTCAGGTGAAGACCCCTGAAGCAAAAGCCGACCCCGCTCCGCCGGTTGTCAAAGTAACAACCAGAGTGCGACGCGTGGTGAAGCTCACGGATTAAGAATTGCAGCGTCCTGTTTCTTCTAATTGAGCCGATGCGACGATGTCGCCAGAATTCGAGCTAATCTCAAAGTACTTCACGCGTCCCGTAAAAAACGCGACGCTGGGTGTTGGTGACGATTGCGCGCTGATTTCAGTATCGCCCGGTTGCGCGTTGGCAATTTCGACAGACACGTTGGTTTGCCATACACATTTTTTCGTCGATGCGGACCCGGAAAAACTCGGCCACAAAGCACTCGCAGTAAATCTTTCAGACCTGGCGGCGATGGGTGCATTGCCGCGCTACGTAACACTTGCATTAACGCTGCCATCGATTGATGAGCACTGGCTTGCTGCATTTTCACGCGGTTTTTTTGCACTTGGTGATGCGTTCCAAATTGAATTGATTGGCGGAGATACCACGCGCGGACCGCTGTCCATTACCATCACTGCGTTAGGCGAAGTTGGGGTCGGCCATGCGCTCAGGCGGGACGGTGCAAAGGACGGCGACGATATCTGGGTGTCTGGCAGTTTGGGCGGGGCGGCGTTGGCGCTGAAGCACTTGCAGGGAACGGTCACCCTGCCTCCAGAAGTACTTGGGAGCGCTTCTGAACGGCTGCACAAACCAATGCCGCGCGTTGCACTTGGTCGTGCGCTGGTCGGCGTCGCCACCAGTGCTATCGATATTTCCGATGGGCTCATTGCGGACTTGTCGCATATTTGCGAACGTTCGGGATTGACCGCAAACATAGCCTGGATAGATATTCCGCTTTCCCCGGCATTGCTGTCAGTTGCCGCAGAGCTTCAGCTAGCCTGTGCGCTGGCGGGTGGCGATGACTATGAATTATGTTTTACTGCGCCGGTGCCGATGCGCCAAGCGCTGCTGCGCATGTCTGCCCATACCGGGTTGGCACTTACCCGCATCGGCGCGATGCAGGCCGGAAAGGCACGCGTAAAGGTGCGCGACAAACTTGGAGACGAAATAAGCATGCTGGTTGGCGGATTCGATCACTTTGTCAACAATGATTAGCCGCTGGATACATGCGCCCAAACCGTGAATTCCTGTTTAGACATCCTGCGCATTTGATCGCGTTTGGATTCGGCGCGGGCCTGATGCCCAAAGCGCCCGGAACGTGGGGAACACTCGTTGCGATCCCGGTTTATTTTTTGGCACTTCACCTTGCAGGTATCACCGCCGTCCTGGCGTGTGCCCTGGTCTTGTTTGGCGTCGGTATGTGGGCCTCCTCCGTCACCGGGCGAGCACTCGGTGTCGCTGACCACGGGGGTATTGTGATCGATGAAATTGCAGCGTTTGTACTGGTACTCGCATTTACCCCGGCCGGGCTGCTTTGGCTTATGCTTGCATTTGTGTTGTTTCGGCTATTCGATATCGTCAAACCTTGGCCAATAAGCCACTTTGACCGAACGCTAAAGGGCGGCTTTGGGGTTATGTTTGACGACTTCCTTGCCGCCATCGCCGCGATTGCAATCATGTTTTTGCTACGCGCGCTTTTGTAGGAGATAGCGTTATGACAACGATCACCAACAAAAATTGGCCGTATCCAACCCTGTTCGCTCATCGCGGTGGCGGCTCAATGGCGCCGGAAAACACGCTCGCCGCGATGAAAATGGGTCACGCGCACTCCTTTGCCGCTGTTGAGTTCGACGTGAAGCTCGCGCAGGACAATGTGGCAATATTGATGCACGATGCCACACTTGAGCGCACCACCAATGGTCGCGGACTCGTCGCCGAACAAACCATGGCACAACTCGAAGGTTACGATGCTGGTGCGTGGCATGGTGAAGGATTCCGGGGCGAACGCATTCCGCGCCTCACCACGGTCTCCAGGTACTTGCACGCCCAGGGAATGATGGCCAACGTCGAGATCAAAGCGTGTCCTGGAAGGGAGATCGAAACCGGGCGCATCGCAGGCGAGCTGTGTGATGAGCTGTGGCGTGACCGTTTAGTAAAGCCGCTAATTTCCTCATTCAGCATCGAGTCATTGCGCGCCGCGCGCGCTGCGGCACCCAATTTGCCGATCGGCCTGCTGGTGAAAATTGCAGAATCCAAAAACCTGATTCTGCTGGAGGAGCTTGGTGCGGTTTCGATTCACTGCCACCATGCACACCTCACTGCAGATCTCGTCAGGTTGTTTCATCAATATGGCTATCACGTCATGACGTACACGGTAAACGAACTTTCGCGGGTCGCGGCGTTATTGGGCATGGGCGTGGATGGAATTTTCACCGACGCACTTGAGACGATGGCGAAGCAGTTCCCCGCGCAGCTAAGCGATGCGGGCAGGCAGATGCGAGATCCTGATGATCCCGGTTTTGTTTGGCCCACGATTATTCCGCCGTTTGGTTAGCGCAGCCGATGCTTTATGTTCGACCGACGGCAAGCCGCCCGCGGCGCCCCTGTTTCGACATTGGCTCGATTGATGAAAATGCTCAATTCGTGATGAATCCATTTAGAATGGTTATCAATGGATTCTGTCGTTTCGACGGGAATTACATCATTGGTGGGCACCATCGTTCAGGGGCAATATGAATCTGCGTGATTTGCGTTATCTGGTGGCCCTGGCCGACCACAAACATTTTGGGCATGCGGCGGAAGCAAGTTTTGTGTCCCAGCCAACACTCTCAACACAGCTCAAAAAATTTGAAGATGAACTGGGCATGGCGCTCGTGGAAAGGAATCCGCGAAATGTCCTGCTAACCGAAGTCGGTGAGGCCGTCGTCAAGAAAGCACGCTTGATTCTGCGTGAGGCCGACGAGATCAAGGCGATTGCCCGGCGGGCGAAAGACCCGGAATCCGGAACGGTTCGGATTGGTATTTTCCCCACGCTGGCACCGTATTTGCTGCCACACGTCGTACCGAACATCGTCAAGCGGTTTCCCAAACTTGAACTGATTTTGGTCGAGGACAAGACAAAAGTTATCCTGAAAAAACTTCATGATGGTGAACTCGATGCAGGTTTGCTGGCGCTGCCAATTCACGACGAGACATTGCACGCACAATTTTTGTTCGAAGAAACGTTCGTATTGGCCGTGCCGCGGAATCATCGACTGGCGAAAGCCAGGCGCGTAAAGCTTGCTGACCTTGCGCTCGAAAGTCTCCTGCTGCTTGATGATGGACATTGCCTTCGTGACCAGGCACTGGAGGTCTGTGCGATGACTGGGGCGGCTGAAAAACCAGGTTTCCGTGCGACCAGCCTTGAAACGTTACGACACATGGTCAGCGCCAATGTCGGCGTCACGCTGATGCCTGCGCTCTCGGTGCATGCGCCTGCACCGAATTCGCCGGGCGTCAGTCTGGTGCCATTCTCTGATCCTGCGCCGCACCGGCGTATCGCGATGATTTGGCGCCGCACCTCAGCATTAACGGGGCTATTCCATGATCTCGTGCCGATATTCAAAGGCATCAATCCGCAATTGTTGCGGGCACCGAAGTAGTACAAACGCCAGAATTGGCGAAGCTGTCTGGGCATATGGCCTGACAGGCCATCCTGCATTGCGGTGCATTTTTTATATAACCAAATAGTATATAAAACAATAATAAAGTATTTATGTATATATAGCGTCGGACGTTAACATCGCTTTGTCTAAACAAAGAGGTGGCGAGTCAACTGCATGCGCTTACTGACCTGGCGCAGCAGCAGCCCAAGCGCAATATGTACAAATACGATCAATATGACCAGACCATCGTCGATGAGCGCGTTGCGCAGTTTCGCGATCAGACAAAGCGCTTCCTGGCGGGCGAGCTAACTGAAGATGAGTTTCGTCCACTGCGTTTGCAGAATGGTTTATACATACAAAAGCACGCCCCGATGCTCAGAGTGGCGATCCCGTATGGGCTGCTAGGTACGCGTCAACTGCGGATGCTTGCAGCCATTGCCCGTAAATATGATCGCGGGTATGCCCACTTCACCACGCGTCAGAACATCCAATACAACTGGCCAGCCCTGGAAAGCGTCCCGGATATCCTGGCTGATCTCGCCAGCGTTGAAATGCACGCCATCCAGACATCCGGAAATTGTATCCGCAACACAACTTCCGACCAGTTCGCCGGCGTCGCGCATGACGAACTCATCGATCCGCGACCGTATGCCGAGTTGATCCGGCAATGGTCGACGTTCCACCCGGAGTTTGCATATCTGCCGCGCAAATTCAAGATCGCGGTTAACGGTGCAGTGGCAGACCGTACCGGTACGCTGTTTCATGACATCGGCATCCACACGGTGCGCGATGAGGAAGGTAAAACCGGTGAAGTTGGCTTCCGCATTCTCGTTGGCGGCGGGTTGGGGCGCACGCCAATTCTCGGTCACGTTATTCGCGAATTTCTGCCACGCGAGCACCTCTTTACCTACCTCGAGGCAATACTCCGCGTATATAACCGCTTCGGTCGCCGCGACAATATGTACAAGGCGCGCATCAAGATTCTGGTCAAGGAATTGGGGCTCACCCGCTTTTCGACCGAAGTCGAAGCTGAGTGGGCGAATCTCAAAGATGGTCCGTCGACGCTGACGCAAACAGAAATTGATCGTGTCGCTGCTTTTTTCGTTGATCCGACGTACGAAAATATTGCGGATGTGAATCCGGATTTCGAAAGGCATCAACTTGAGAACAAGGCCTTTGCCCGGTGGGTGACGCGCAATGTGTTTGGCCACAAGAGGCCCGGCTATGCGGCGGTGACGCTATCGCTGAAAAAGACCGGTGTTGCACCAGGTGACGCCAGCGACGCGCAGATCGACGCTGTGGCCGATCTTGCGGATCAATACAGCTTTGGTGAAGTACGTGTTTCCCACGAACAGAATCTGATTTTGGCGGATGTAAAAAAATCTGATCTGTTTGCTGTCTGGCAAAAAGCCAAAGAAATCGGCTTTGCTACGCCCAATATCGGCTTGCTCACCGACATCATTGCCTGCCCCGGTGGCGATTTTTGCTCACTCGCGAATGCCAAGTCGATTCCGGTCGCGGAAGCGATTCAGCGTCGTTTCGATGACCTTGATTACCTTTTTGACATCGGTGACATTGCGATCAATATTTCCGGCTGCATGAATGCCTGCGGGCATCACCATGTCGGTCACATCGGCATTCTCGGCGTGGATAAGCACGGCGCCGAATTTTACCAGGTCACCATCGGTGGCTCGCAAGGCCTTAACGCTGCCCTGGGCAAGGTGATTGGCCCATCGTTCGCGCAGGAAGACATGGCTGACGTTGTAGAGAAACTAATCAATACCTACGTCGAATTGCGCTTTGCGGACGAAGATTTCCTCGACACCTTCAGGCGTGTCGGACTCGATCCATTTAAAACGCGCGTGTATGGAAAAAAAGTCGGCCACAGCGAATTGGAAGTCTCCAATGTCTAGCATCACCTGGATTATCCGTAACGGTGCGGTGGTTGCCGATGATTGGACATTGATTCCCGCTGCGGAAGACGGTGCTGCTGTTGCGTTGCCAGCGGGGAAATTGATCGTGCCGCTCAACGTCTGGCTGGCACAACGCGATGCCCTTGTTGAGCGCACTTCTGTCAAACACGCGTCGCTGGGTGTATGGCTCGACAGCCATCAGGACCCTGCCGAGCTGGCCGATGCCATCGCCAGCCTCAGCGTGGTCGGCGTGAATTTTCCAAAATTTGTTGATGGGCGTGGCTACTCCATTGCCACTCTGTTGCGCAGCCGCTATGGTTTCAAGGGCGAATTGCGCGCGATAGGCGACGTGCTGCGCGACCAGTTGTTTTACATGAGACGTGTCGGCTTCAATGCATTTGTGGTGCGTGCCGACAAGGATATTCAAGATGCCGCGCAGGCGCTGACCGATTTTTCGGAAACCTATCAGGGCGCAATCGATCAGGCATTGCCACTGTTCCGACGGCGGCCAACAATGATCGGCATATCGTGACCCTCGCTATCAAAGTCGCCAATCTTCGTGAATTGCTCGGCCGTATCGAACGCGATTTCGCCCCCGCCGCCTTCGCCAATAGCTTTGGCGCGGAAGATATGGTGCTCACCGATCTCATCGCCCGCGAATTTAGGGGTATTCAGATATTCACGCTTGACACCTTGCGTCTGCCAAAAGAGACGCTTGCGCTAATGGCTCATGCGAGGAAAAAGTACGGTTTTCGTCTTGCCACCTATACGCCAATCTTCGAGGTGGCGGATGATTTCGTCAAGCGCAACGGCCTTTTTTCCATGGTCGAGAGCGTTGAGAACCGCAAATCCTGCTGCTATATCCGCAAGGTCGAGCCACTCAATCGTGCGCTCGTCATGAAGAAAGCCTGGTTGACCGGACTTCGCCGCGAGCAGGCAGCGTCGCGTCAGGATTTCGGCGAGTCCGATTTCGACGCCGATCACAAACTCACCAAATTCAATCCGTTGATCGATTGGACCGAGAACGATGTCTGGGCCTATATCCACGCCAACGACGTGCCTTACAACGCGCTGCACGACAAGGGCTACCCCAGCATCGGCTGTGAACCCTGCACCCGTGCCGTCAAGCCAGGTGAAGACCCCCGCGCCGGACGCTGGTGGTGGGAACAAGCGGGCGCTGGTGGCCAACAGGAGTGCGGCCTGCATGTGAAGCCTGTGGATATAAGCAAACTGAGTAGCGGGTTGAAATCGAAAGTTGGAGTCACAGCATGAGTGCAGTTCTGAAACAGCAAAATCAATACGAGCCGTTCGGCGCGGGGACCAATGACGTGCCGGTGAATGACCATCTGGATTGGCTCGAATCCGAGGCCATTCACATCATGCGTGAAGTCGTTGCCGAGACACAGAATCCGGCGCTGCTGTTTTCGGGCGGCAAGGACTCAATCGTCATGCTGCGATTGGCCGAAAAAGCCTTCCGACCGGATCGCTTTCCATTTCCGTTGCTGCACATCGACACCGAACACAATTTCCCTGAGGTCATCGCGTTTCGTGATGCGCGTGCTGCGGAGTTGGGTGAAAAGCTGATCGTCCGATCGGTGCAAGGCTCGATCAATAACGGACGTGTGGTGTTGCGTC
>JBKJMK010000192.1:0-5692 GCA_046596005.1 Usitatibacteraceae bacterium
CACCGCGCGATGTGGCGGGGCCGGTGATCGACATGCTGTTCCCGACAGGTACGCCGTCGCGTGTGCCGATTGCCGCCATCACCGGCACCAACGGCAAAACCACCACTTCGCGGATGCTCGCGCACATCGCCAAGATGGGCGGTTACACACCCGGCCTGACCACCACGGACGGCGTGTATATCGACGGCCAGCGCACCGTCGAAGGTGACATGACCGGGCCGGTGGCGACGCGCATGGTGCTGGCCGACACCCAGGTCGACATGGCAATTCTCGAGATTGCCCGTGGCGGACTGCTGCGCGCCGGGATGGGTGTGCCGTTTGTCAACGTCGGTGCGGTCCTTAATGTACAGGCGGATCACCTCGGCATGAAAGGCATCAATACGCTCGAGCAACTCGCCGAAGTCAAACGTATCGTCGTCGAGGTCGCAAGGGATTGCGCCGTGCTCAACGCTGACGATGTCAATGTCATCAAGATGTCGGCCGACACCGAGGCGAAGAGTATTTGTTACGTCACCGTCAACCCGCAGCACGCCGTGGTGCGCGAACATATTCGTGCCGGTGGCCGCGCATGTGCACTTGAGGCCGGTGTGAATGGACAGATGATCACGATCTACGACAAGGGCGGCCACATCCCGCTGATGTGGACGCACCTCATCCCTGCCACACTTGAAGGCCGCGCCATGCACAATGTGCAGAATGCGATGTTCGCGGCGGCGATGGCGTTCTCGCTGGGAATCAAGCTCGACTCGATCCGCCAGGCGCTGCGCACCTTTGACACGACTTTTTACCAGGCACCCGGACGCATGAATGTGTTCGACGAGCACCCGTTCAAAGTCATCTTCGATTACGGACACAATGCGCACGCCATCGGCGTCATGACCGATCTTGCTGAGCGCCTTGATGTGCAGGGCAGGCGGATCATCGTTATATCCGCCCCCGGCGATCGGCGTGATGAGGATGTGACCGCGATCGCGACCGTTGTCGCTGGTCGCTTTGATCATTACATCTGCCGCCGCGACGATTCGTTGCGTGGTCGCGACGGGGATGAGATTCCCGGCATGATTGCGAAGGTCTTGCGCGCTCGGGGTGTGCCTGATGACGCGATCAGCATCATCGCTGATGAGCAGGCCGCGATTGATGCGGCATTAAAAATGGGCAAGCAGGGCGATCTGCTGTTGATTTTTGCGGATGTGCTGGCGCGTTCGTGGAAACAGGTGACGAAGTTCAAGTCGGCCGGCGCTGCTGCTGTGGCTCTCGCATCCGGGTCAACAGCGCCTGCATCGCCATTGGCGCGGCTTGCCGGAAATAACGCCTCAGCGCGGGACGAAAAAGACGACGCAAGCCCCCCGGGTGACAACACGCCCGAGGCTGCTGGATTCATCCGTGACGAGCGCGGGTTGCGATTTGTCAAAGAGAGCGAAGACTGAATACGCCTCCTGCGGGTGACATAGCGCCCGAACCAAATCGCTGTTTTGTCGATTCGCGTCGCCTCACCGGACACAACCGATTTTTCGCCGGGAGTGGGGCGGTACTCGAAACCCTCGGGCCAACTGCGCAGGCGGCAGCCGCACACCAGCGCTGGCGTGTCTCGGTCACTGCCCTGTGTGATGCGCTGGGATGGACGAATACACTCGCCATCGTTCGGCAGCACGCCAGTGGCACCTTGCTGGCCATCGCAGCCCCCATTGATGCACTGTTCACGGCAACTGAGGTCAATGAGTGGGCATGGGAACAGGCGAGCGGCATTTTTGAGCCCGGCGTCAGTACGGCCACCGATCCGCCGTTCGATTCACTGCATGCGCTGGGTAACAACGTTGCGATGGTCGCTGCCGCATTCGCAGCACGCGCAGCGACGGAAAGAAATCCCAGGCTGACAGCATTGCGCATCGCCGCACAGCAGCACGGCGTTCCGCTGTTAACGGATGACAGTGACATCTCAATCGGCGCTGGCGCAGGTAGTCGCAGCTGGCCGGTGACAGCGTTGCCTGATGCCGGGCAGGTTGAATGGCAAGCCCTGCACGACGTGCCTACGGTGCTTGTCACCGGTTCAAACGGCAAGACCACGACGGTACGGTTGTTGGCGGCGATGATTGACACCAGTCAGCCCGGATATCGGGGCAACGTCGGGTATTCGAGCACCGAAGGGGTGATGATCGGTTCGGCGCGCGTGGGCGAAGGTGATTTTTCCGGGCCGGCCGGCGCGCGGCTGGTGTTGCGCGATGCGCGCGTCCAGGCTGCGGTGCTGGAGACGGCGCGTGGTGGGATATTGCGGCGCGGACTGGGCGTGGATCGGGCCGACGCGGCCATCGTCACCAATATCAGCGCCGACCATTTCGGCGAATACGGTATCGATAGTCTCGACGATCTTGCCGATGTCAAGCTGGTCGTTGCGCGGGCGCTTGGCAGCGCAGGGATGCTGGTTCTTAACGCAGACGATCCGGTGTTGCTGGCGCGTGCGGCACGCCAAATTTGCAAGGTTGCCCTGTTTGCACGCGACGATGAACATCCGTCACTGACTGCATTGCGAAAAGCAGGAGGCTCGACCTGCGGTCTTGTCGATGAACAACTGTGGCTTACCCATCAAGGTGCGCGCACCATGCTCGGCGAGTTTCCCGAGATGCCGTTAACGCTGGGTGGCGCAGCGATCTACAACATCGCCAATATTTCCGCCGCAACATTGGCCGCGTCTGCGATAGGTGTCCATCCAGACGTCATCGCAAAAGAACTAACGCGTTTCGGCAGCAACCGTCACGACAACCCTGGTCGGCTGGACCGCTGGTTGCTGGGGGAAGTCAATGTGCTGATCGACTACGCGCACAATCCTGACGGCCTCGCGGTGTTGCTGGCGGCCAGTCGTTCAATTCAGCTTGCACAGATTTCCGGCGGGCGCGCCGCGAGCCGCATTGGTTTGTTGCTCGGACAGGCCGGCAACCGCAGCAATGATGCGATCCATGAACTCGCGCTGACGGCGGCGATGTTTCGGCCAGACTTCATCGTCATCAAGGAAATCGCCAGCATGCTGCGCGGGCGCGCGTCGGGCGACGTGCCGGCACTCTTGAATGACAGCCTGCTCGCCGCCGGCTACCCGCCAGAAAACATCCATACCGAAGCCGACGAAGTCAACGCTGCACGTCACCTTTTGTACTGGGCACGACCGGGTGATGTGCTGGTGCTGCCGATACACCAGTCGACTGCGCGACAAGCGCTATCGGCGTTGCTGGATCAATTGGAAAGTGACGGCAAGCCAACCCGTCAATAGCGGATGACGTCCCGGCGTCTTTGCATGGCATTTTTGCAGTCAATTTCCTTTCAGCCTGACAGACTGCTAAAGTCGCAGCATGACAAATACCCCTTCTCCCACTGTTTCATGGCTTGCCTACTGTCGCGCCGGATTCGAGCCTGATCTTGCCGCCGAGTTCACCGCGAAATTTGGCGCGGCACCGCGCACGTTGATTGCAGCACCGCTGAGTGGATTTGTGCTGGCCACTTTTCCGCAAAAAGATGCCAGGCGCGCGGCGGCAATTGCTGATTGGCGTGACTGGATTTTCGCGCGGCAAATGCTGCGCGCGAATGCTGAACCGATTGCATTGAAAACGAATGATCGGGTTACGCCAATCGTTGCCGCGGCGAAAGTCTGGCTCGCGCAACAAAAAGTCACCACCATCGGTGCGGTCTGGATCGAGTATCCGGATACCAATGACGGCAAGGAACTCTCGAAGTTGTCGCAGGCGCTGCAGTTGCGCATCAGCGCGGAGTTTATCGGCGCCGGCCTATTGCAAAAGAACGAAGCCGCGCCGCGGCTGCACGTATTGCTCACACCGCAACGCGAAGCCTATCTTGCGCTCGCAGATCCGCGCACGGCGTCGTCGTGGCCGCTGGGCATTGCGCGGCTTAAGATGCCACGCGATGCACCCAGTCGTTCCACGTTGAAACTTGCTGAGGCACTACACGTCTTTGTTGGCGACAACGAAGAGCGCATATTGCGTCCGGAGATGAAGGCGGTCGATCTCGGTGCTGCACCAGGCGGGTGGACATGGCAGTTGATTCATCGCGGGCTGCACGTCACAGCGATCGACAATGGCACGCTCAAAGGTGACCTCGTCGACAACGCGCTGGTGCGGCATTTGCGTGAAGACGGTTTTCGTTACCGACCCAAGCGACCGGTCGACTGGATGGTTTGCGACATGGTCGAACAGCCGGCGCGCATCGCGGCACTGGTGGCGATGTGGTTTCGCGAAGGCTGGACGGAACGTTGCATCTTCAATCTCAAACTGCCCATGAAAAAACGCCTGGAAGAAGTGCTCAAATGCCGCGCGGTCATTGAGCAGGCATTGCAGATGAGCGGGCGTGACTACGAGTTGCGGATCAAGCAGCTCTACCATGATCGTGAAGAAGTGACGGGATACTGCCGGTTGGTGCCACGAACCGAGCGTTAGCAAGCGTCAAGATGTGTAGAACGCCAATTGACGCCGCTCCCGGGACTAAAACGGCCTGAAAGCCGCGCCGGATGGCGTTCCATGCATTTCAGTTTTCGGCATTTACATGCAAGCTGCATTGGCCCTGGCGCGCATCTCGCGATACGCACGTTTTGCCCGACTACAGCTCCATTTTGAAAGTGATTTCAGTTTCGTAAATGCGGCCGTCGGCGCCGGGATTAAATTTCCATCGCGATAGCGCCTGCGTCACGGAGCGATCAAATACGCGCGACGGTTTGGCTTCAACAATGACAACATTCGAAACACCGCCCGCCGCGTTGATCGTCAGCTTTGCCCGCACGTTGCCGGACATGATGCCGGCGCGCTGTGCATCCCGAGGGAACTCTGGCTGCTCGCGTGACACAACGCTGACCACGGATGCGACTTCCCTGGGTGGCGGCGGGAGCGCTGTTGGGGTGGCACTGGCGACGACGATCGGCGCTGGTGCCGTCACGGCCGCAGCCTTGGTAGGCAGGGTGATGGGCGGCTCGGTGGCGGGCGCAGCGGACTTTGCAATCACGCTGGCCGGTTTGGCGTCGGCGACCTTTGCCGCGGGCGGCTCAATGACTGGCGGCGGTAATTTCGCCGGGTTTTCCTTCATCGACTTCAAGTCGGACATGTAATCGACTACTTTGCGCGGTACATAAAAATCAGGCTGGGTCTGTTGCCGTTGCTCAACGGATTTCAGCCGTTCCGCCGTCGTCGGGATGGACTCGTTTTTATGGCAGGCGCTGAGCGCAAAGGTCACTGACAACAAGACGGCTAACGCCAAGTAGCGCGCCGGCTGCGGGATGGCGATGGTGCCAGCAGGATTACACAAAAACGCATGTTGGGTATTCATGAAATGCAAGTTCTCCTGTGACGCAATGATTAGTCGGCGGCCACCCGGTGCGATCGATTGTTGCCCGCCCGTCCGGCAGTTCGAGGTGCAAGTCTTTATTCTAATTCAACCTGCCTATTGCATTGGGCGGCTTACGATGGTGACAAGTGCGAAAAGATTGCTTTCCAGATCGTCGACCGTTTCGCCTTTTGAATTCTGGTCCCACTTGAGCAGCCTACCCATTTTTCGCGCACTGACGTGATCCTCGGCGTCAAACGCCACGACCTTCAGTCCGGCCTTTTGGAATTGTTCGCGCGTGAAGGGCGAGCGGCCATCGGCCATCGGTTTGTATTTCTCTTTGGGGCCTGCCGGCTTCGGGTAAAGGTTATAAATCACC
>JBKJMK010000251.1:0-9376 GCA_046596005.1 Usitatibacteraceae bacterium
ATCAAAGTGAGCCCCTCGCGCTTCGTTGAACTTACCGACGTTCCAGGGGTGAAACCGGCGCGATATCGTGGCCGCTATCACTGGATCACCATTGTTGATGTCGGCAAATTTCCGGCGGGGTACTTGCGGGAGCTGGTGGAATGGTCGTATCGATATGCACTGGAGGGGTTGTCGCGGGCGAGGCGGCGGGTCCTGCTTGGTGAGCGTCCGGTGTCAACAGTGATCAATGCTGCGCGTAGGCCCCTTTCCTGATTCGGCACGGGAAAGTCAGTACCCATTAAACTGCTTGATTGCGAACGAGAAAGCCATCAGTGAACACTACGCAGATTGAAACCCCCAGCATCGAAGCCATCCGCGCGAACCGGGCGCGATTGGGCGACCTCGTCATCACCACGCCCATCCGTCTTCTGGTCGACGACGCGCTTGCGGCGGCAGTCGGTGCATCGACGCGGGTTTGGTTGAAGGAGGAACTGTTCCAGCGCACCGGCAGTTTCAAGCCACGCGGTGCGCTTTCGGTAATGCTCGACCTGGATGCGGCGGCACTCGCTCGCGGCGTCACCGGGGTCTCGGCGGGCAATCACGCGATCTCGCTAGCCTACTGCGCACGCAAGTTGGGAACCACCGCGAAAGTGGTGATGCCAAAAAACGCCAACCCATTTCGGGTGCAGGTATGCCGCGAACTCGGCGCCACTGTCGAGTTGGTCGATAACGTACACGACGCCTTCGCGCGCGTGAAGGAAATCGAAGCCACTGAAGGCCGCACGTTTGTCCATCCCTATGAAGGCCCAAAGACCGCGCTCGGGACGGCATCGGTTGGCCTTGAGTTTATCGATCAGATTCGCGAGGCCGGCGCCTCGCTTGATGCAGTGATCGTCGCCGCTGGTGGCGGTGGGCTGACGGCTGGGGTTGCGTGTGCGGTGAAGCAGATGAGCCCGGAAACTTCGGTCTATGTGGTTGAGCCGGAAGGCGCGGACACTTTAAGCCGCAGCTTCAAAACCGGCACGCCACAGTCGATCGATGCAGTGCGCACCATCGCCGATTCGCTCGGCGCGCCGCGCTGCGAACCTTATTCATTCGCACTCAATCGACGCTTCGTCGATGAAGTCGTGCTGGTGAGTGACGATCAGATCCGGGAGGCGATGCGGCTACTGTTTCGCGTGGCGAAACTTGTGGTTGAACCGGCGGGAGCGGCGGCGCTTGCTGCGCTGATGTATCCGCTGCGCTCGCGGCTGGAGGGCAAAAGTGTCGGGATAATTGTTTGCGGGGCGAATATTGATGCGGAGACTTTTGTGAAGCAGTTGTTGCCCTGAGAGATTTCGACTCAGTGACAAAATCCTTTCTTGCCAAAAGAATGCGCCCCCTCAAAAACCTCGGGGCCAAGGTCGAATTATTTTCAAACCTCACGCATTAAGGTTCACATTCCGCCATTTGCGCACTGACGATCCCGTCGAAACCAGCGCCATCCATCCTCGTCCCCGAAAAATTTCAAGGCTTCCCAACGAGCGCAATAATCTTCGCCCTCACCTCAGCCATTTCAACGGAGGAAGCTCTTCCCTTGTGTTTAGCCTTGCGCACAACCCAGTCAAGGCTTTTAACTTGATCAGCCAACGCAGCGCTTGGGCGCTCACCCGCGATCAGCACCTCGAACGGATAGCCCTTCACATGCGTGGTCATCGGGCAACAGAGCATTAATCCGGTTTTGCCGTTGTATGCGGAAGGACTCAGTACCAGCGCTGGTCTATGTCCAGCCTGCTCATGACCGGCTTGCGGGTCAAAGGCCAGCCACACGATATCGCCGACCTCTGGCACGTAGCGACGGACCACTACAACAACTCTTTGCCGATTGCCGGGCCGAAGCTAACTTCGGTATGCATATTTTTTTTGGTAATGCCATCGAGCAATCGCGCGAGGTCGTATTCGCCCGGATGTACGGGCTCAATAACAATACGCCCGCCTTCCTCGCGCACGTCCACGGTTTCATCCAGGCTCAGGTTGGCGGCTTGCATGATGGCGACAGGAATGCGCACCGAGGCGCTGTTTCCCCATTTTTTAACGGTGACACGCATGCTCAGCACTCCAAGTGACTTTAATATCGATACTATACTCAGGCAACCCAAATGTTGCAACATTGTTGATACACGCATTCAACACCTGGTAATTGCCAAGCCATCGACCCATCGTAGAAAAATCCGAAGACAATCCACCATCCCAATGGCGTATCCGTGATTGCGGGTAAGCCAATCAAGCTGCAATCCACTTTGAAATAGTCTGCAGCGAACAACACATCAAAACAGGCCGCCTGCCGCCCGCTATACTTTGACCCGCCCACCAATGAAACAACGTAACGGAAAAACCAGGAACCGACCGTGCATATCGACCCAAAGACCAACCCTGCCATTGATAACTACAAGCTCCTCACCAATCTGGTGGTGCCGCGCCCGATCGCGTGGGTGACTTCGCAGAATCGGCAAGGTGTCGTGAACCTGGCACCGTTCAGCTTTTTCAATGCGGTCGGCAGCGATCCGCTGTATTTGCTCATCAGCGTCGGCCGCAATGACGATGGCAGCATGAAGGATACGGCGAACAATATTTCTGCAAGCGGCGAGTTTGTGGTGAATATGGTGACCGAGGATGTGCTGGCAGCCATGAATATTTCCGCCGCCGATTTCCCGCCGGACGAAAGCGAGCTGACGGCGGCTGGATTAAACATGGCGGAATCTTCGCGGGTCACGGTGCCACGAGTGGCCCAGTCGCAGGCGAGCATGGAATGCAAACTCCACAGTCAGCAAGCGCTCGGCGCATATACGATATTTATCGGCGAGGTCGTCATGTTTCATGTTGCCGATCATCTGATGGGTGAGCGCATGCACGTCAATGGCTTTGCGCCGATCGGCCGACTGGGCTCGCCATCGTTCTATTGCCGCACGACGGATCGTTTCAATCTGCCGCGGATGACACATGCGAAGTGGCGGGAAAACACAGCGTAATTTATGTCATCAGACTAAAACACTAGCACTGGCGCGGTTCTCCAGCTTCTTTTCCATGTAAAGCCGCGCCAAATGGCGATGTACGTAAATTTCTTGCTCGCGGGCTGCCGGTCCAAATGCCGTGCGGTACTTTTCAGCCCACGCTACCTGCATCTCGTCGCATAACGGATGTTGCCGTGCCCGCTGGTCGCTAGAATTCACCCATCGAATCGCTATTGCGGCGCCACCAAAAAATGTCACTCCACGAAAGGACTGATTGATGAAAATCCTGTTATGGCTCCTGCTGTTTTTTCTTTGCTGGCCACTCGCATTGCTGGCGCTGGTGCTCTATCCCATCATCTGGCTGATCTCGCTGCCGTTTCGCTTGGTCGGCATCGCTGTCGGGGGCGTGTTTGCGTTGCTGCGGGCCATCGTAATGCTACCGGCGCGATTGTTGCGGGGCCATGCCTAACCGCGCCACGTCACCCGTGTCTGTTCAATCCACCCTGTCACCAGCGGCCATAACGCCGCTTCACTTTGCGGTTTGAAAAAGCCGAAATGGCCGATGCGATCCAGGCCGAACTGCACGGGTACGATCAGACGATATTCCGGTAGCCGCGATTTGTACGCAGCGTGCAACATGAGTGAACCGTCCTCAAGCAACAATTCATCGTCCGCAAACATGAGGCTGAGCACTGAAAATTCGGCGCTGGCGTAGGCCGCGCGTGCGCCCGGTTCGCCGCTGAGGATGTAGTCGGGCGTAAGACACCAGCGCCGCCATTGCAACATCGCGCCAGTAGGTACATTGCCAATCACACCGATGCGCGCACCCGGAAAATATCCAAACAACGGACATAGCAGTGGCACGAGCACGTACCACATGATCGGTGCGGTATAGCGAATGGACGGCGCATTGTGGCGGCGTGAACCACTGCCTACCGCGATGTTGACAAGCCCTGCGAGCCGCGCACGCGAGGGCAGCAACGGCGCGCACTGTCCGCCAAAACTATGGCCTACCGCGAACACCGCTGTGCCGGGATGCGCATCTGCGGCCGCATTCACGACGCTGTCGTAGTCGCGCACAATCCAGTCGGTGAGGTCGGCTTTCACACCACGCATGCTGCCTTGCAGAGATTCACCGGTGCCGCGATAGTCAAACGTCCAAACTGCATAGCCATTTGCGGCAAGGTAGCGCGCAAAGCCTGCGTAGAAAATTTGCGGCACCGCCATCGCGGGGGCAATGACGATGCATGCCTTCGGCGCGTCGATTGGGTCGAAGCGATATGCGGCAAGGACATGTCCGTCGCGGGTGGCAATCGAAGTGGTTTTCATCTTGGGGAAATATTGTGTACTGGAAATGGCTGATCTTACGCGGTGGCGCGCCGCACCCGATCACTATCGCAGGCACCTGATCGGGATTGTCATGCGGGCAAGGTGCAGGTTGTGCTTTATGATACTCATTCGCACCACAAACTTTCAGGCGCAACCATGATCGGCTACGTCACACTCGGCACCAATGATCTTGCCAAAGCGGCAAAATTTTATGACGTGCTGCTGGCGACCATCGGTGCCAAACGCTTTATGGAATCGGACCGCTTTATCGCGTGGGGAGCGAGTCCCACGACGGCAGGGCTGTGCCTGGTTCAACCGTTTGATGGCAAAGCCGCGACCGTCGGCAATGGCGTAATGGTTGCACTGGTGCTCGATAGCCACGAAAAAGTCGATGCACTGTACAAAAAAGCGATGGAGCTCGGCGCCTCCGATGAAGGCCCGCCCGGCGCACGTGGTGACGGGTTTTACGCAGGCTATTTTCGCGCTCCGGAAGGTAACAAGCTGAACGCTTTTTGTATGGGTTAGCTGGTGGCACGAGTACAAACCCAACCATGAATTCCAATAACCCCCCGCTGTGCCAATGACACCGCTAGTGCCTTTCAAGCCGGCCATCAGCAGGTACTACGACCCGGCCGTCGCGAAGGCATTTTTTGAGCTCAGTGGACGGCACGAAAAATTTGCCGCTGGTATTACGCTATTTTTCGAAAACGAAAAGTCGAACAAGAAAGGCATCTTCTCCAAGCCGATCAACGCAGAACTCTTCGACAAGCCGCTCATTCATCGCATGTATCTGCTGACCGAAGGCATGGTTGAGCTGACGGCGGGCGGCAAGCTAATCGAAACCGTTCGTGCCGGAGAAGTGTTCGGCGAAATGGCGGTCATCAGTGAAATTCCCGGCATTGTGACGCCAAGCGCGCGCAGCGCCACGGCCACGGCCAGGGTCGATTGCGTGGGCTATTCATTGGATGGTATCGAAACTCAGGCGGGACTGAACAAGACGCCGGAATTCGCATTGATGTTAATGAGCGTGATGTTTGAACGCCTGCGTTTTCTGGCGGCACGGCTGGCAACCCGCAACCTGGCCAAAGCCAGGGGCAGCAGCCGCAGCGAGCCCGTGTTCGACGCCGCCACGCTGACGGCGCTCGAAAGCAAGCTGGAAAGTGCCACCGTGGTGCGCTTCCATGAAGGCCGCCAGATCATGAAGGAAGGGCATCCCGGCACAACCATGTACATCGTGCTGGAAGGCCGCGTAACCATTGCGATCGACAACAAGATCGTCGAAAAACTTGTTGCCGGCGGCGTGTTCGGCGAAATGGCCCTGGTCGATCAATCGCCACGCACGGCAAGTGCACTTGCACGTACCGATTGCGCATTGCTTTCGATTAACCGGCAGGCACTGATTGCACTCGTAAAATCGGATCCGGCGATCGGTATGGCGATGATGCGTTGCGTGGCAGATCGGATCCGCTATATGAATTCCCTGTTTGCGTAGAAAAGCGTTTCAGGTTTCTGCAGAACACGTGCGTTTCAGTTTATGATCGCCCGCATGCAAGACGAATTCGATTTCACCAGGCCGCACCTAGCGCTTTCGGTGCCCGGCCCGGATAACAACACCGCATCCGCGCCGTTCAAGCCGGCGGCGAGCAAGTTCTATGACGCAGAAGTGGCGATCCATTTTTTTCAGATTTCGGGCAAAAAGGAACGCTTCACAGCGGGCGCAATGTTATTCGTTGAAAACGAGAAATCCGGCAAACAGGGCTTGTTCGGCAAACGCGTCATTCACCGCATGTATCTCATCACCGAAGGGGAAGTGACGCTCACCGCCGAGGGCAAGCCACTGGATACAATCAGGGCGGGTGAAATATTTGGCGAGATGGCAGTCATCAGCGATACACCCGCGGGCAGTACGCGCAGTGCCACGGCAACCGTCAAGACCGATTGCACTGCGTTTTCGCTCAATACCGAAGAATTGCAGGCGGCGCTTTCGCGGACGCCGGAATTTGCACTGATGCTGATGAGCGTGATGTTTGACCGTATGCGATTTGTTGCGGCACGTCTGGCAATGCGCAAAAACGTACCCGGCAAAAGCAGCATGCGTGAAACGGCAGTATTCGACGGCGCTGCATTGGCAAGCCTTGAACAAAAACTTGAACGCGCAACCACCATGCGCTATGCCGCAGGCAAAGCCATCATGAACGAAGGCGACGCCGGCACCAGCATGTATATTGTGCTCGATGGCAGTGTGACTATTTCCATCAAGGGCAAGGTCGTGGAAAATCTTGGTGCAGGCGGCACCTTTGGCGAGATGGCGTTGATCGACCAATCGCCGCGCACCGCGAGTGCCGTCGCTGACACTGAATGTGCCTTGCTTGCCATCAACCGCGCCACCCTCGTCGCGCTGGTGAAAGACGAACCTGCAGTGGGCCTCACCATGCTGCGATCAGTCACAGCCCGGCTGCGGCACATGAATTCGCTGCTGTCTTGATCGCAACGCGCCAGATTAATCTGGACAGCAACAAGCTTTCGCTGATTCCACCGGCAGCGCTGCGGCAGATGGATACGGAGTCGCTGAGCCTGTTCCAAAACGCGTTGCGCGAATTGCCCGATGCGCTCTGGCGATTAACCCAATTGACAGCGCTTAACCTTGGCGACAACCAGATTACGTTGCTACCCGATGGGATCGCCAATCTCACCAAACTGCGCATGCTCGATCTGGGCCACAACGCGCTGACAACATTACCCGATTCGTTGGGAAAGCTCACTGCGCTTTCCGACTATCTCTATCTGGCCAACAATCAGCTTTCTGCCCTTCCGGAAACGCTGGGCAATTTAGCCACGCTGGCGTATCTCAATGTGAGTGACAATCGTCTGACGGCGCTGCACAACCGCATCGGTGACATGAAGGGCTTGGTGGAACTGCGCGTTTATCGCAATCAACTGGCCGCACTGCCGGATTCTTTTGCTGCGCTTTCGCAATTGCGGGAGTTTCATGCGCAGCAAAATCGGCTCTCGGCGTTGCCCGCTGACATCGGCAATCTCATCAATCTGCGAGAGTTGGACCTCGCTGACAATGCGTTGATCACACTGCCCTCGTCGATGGGCAGTCTTCGCCAACTTCGACGCCTGAATCTGCGTAACAACGCCATCACCAGTCTGCCGCAATCACTCGCCGACTTACGCAGCCTCACGCATCTCGATCTGCGCGCCAACCCGTTGCGCGCTTTACCTGACGCCATCAGCGAAATAGTGACGCTTGAAAAGCTTGACCTGCGATGGTGCAAACTCGATGTGTTGCCGCAGTGGATTGATCAGCTGCGTGCACGGGGCGTATTGGTTTATTGGTAACGGGAACTGTTGTCGCCGGTGCTGGGATGACAATGTTTTTTGAAATTCACCGGGCAATTCGAACAACGCTAGCGCCGGCGCGGCTTACCGGCATGAATGCCTGCGAAACCCGCTCCGAATGGCGATCTACGTATTATTGGCAGACTGCCGACACGACTTCCTGGCGTCAGCGTCCTCGCGTTACCACGATGCCAATGGACGTGGAAACATATTGCTGGAGCATCAGCTTCAAATGAGGCTCGTGCAGATATGGCGGCACATCAACGTGAAAATCCCAATAGTGCGCGTCCGGGGCCACCGTGAATGGCTTCACGATATGGCCGCGATCCCGCAGGCGCTGGACCAATTCCTCAATATCCCGACGTCGATAAATGACGGTTCCACCGCTCTCCACCGTGTCGTCATTGGATGACAGGTTAAATTCCGTTGTATGCACCGCAACGCCGCCCACGCGCAACGTTTTCTCCACGGCATTGGCGACGAACTGCATGCCTGCTTCGAGACTGCCCAGATGCTCGAAACAGCAGGACGACCAGTTGAAGTCGAAGCCGGTTAGCGCAGGCTGAATGTCGGTCATGTCGCAGGTCTGATAGGTCACATGTGCGTTGAACACATCGCCGTCAACAATGTCTGGATAGCGGATTTCATTGACGGCACTTATATGTTCGCCAGTATTCTGCCACCCCGTATTCACACCGATATCGATGGGCGCGTCAGTCGCCACGATTTCGCACCCCATACTGGCAAACAGCGCCGGCAGGCGTTCATGTCCAACGCCAAACACCAAACCTTTGCTACCAGGCTTAACCAGACCGGATTCGAGCAAATGATGGATCACGAACACCCACTCCCAAAGCTTGCGGTGCCACATGAAACGATGTTTGATCAGACCACATATTTCCATGTAACGCGGGTGCAGGAAATCGGTGGCGTTGCATGTCGAAAACGGCATGAAGGGGGCAGGAATACCCGGCATCGCGAATGGCGGCGTCGGCAAATACTGGCGTTTGCTTAACGACGCAAACTGTTGCTCGAGTGCCTCGATACGAATTCTCAGGGTGGCTATATCCTCCCGGGGTTCACCAATCGGCAACTCATTCAAAATGTTCTCCAAGTGAAGAAATCCCCGGCCGACTCTGCTTGCTGAGTTTTGCAAAATCACCGTGTGCAAAAGCTAAAAGGTCAGCTACTGTTTTGCCGAATGCCAAATGGTCAGGTCATGCATTATCACCTTTCTCCACGTTCCACTTCGGTAGCCCGGAAGAAGCGCAGCGCATTCCGGGGCCGTCGTGGCAACCAAATAGCGCGGGTCAATATTGCTTGCGCCACATTTGATGTGGCGATTCAATTCGCGGTCTTCCTTTATTTTCCAACATGAAATGAGCGGGCAATGGAAGGGGAAAATTTAAAACACTAGCACTGTCGCGGCTCTACGGACGAAAATGGCTGTTGAGTATCGCTAATCTTAGAGTTTACGGTTTAATGCTCGGAAAGCCGGTGAAGAAATCGTGGTCCCCGATTACGCGTTCATTTAGCTCTTGATATCCGCTCTTTCGCGGCGCTCTTCTTTCTGAATTCGTTGCCAATCCCGTTCAATCCAATTGACACTACGCCGTAAACAATCGATCAGTAAAAGCAGTACGCCCATGATCAATAGCATGATCAATAGAGTGATCAATAGAGTGATCAATAGAGTGATCAATAGGGGAGTGATCAATAGGGTCAGTATCAAT
>JBKJMK010000124.1:0-16126 GCA_046596005.1 Usitatibacteraceae bacterium
GGCCTCAAGCGCGAAGGCAGCGGCTGCGTGAATGCTGCGCTCAATGGAAGCATCTTTGACGTGGCAACATATAGTATTGCCTACACCGTTGCGACCGGTGCGCTGGCGATTAACGAAGTCGGCGGTACAAGCTGCTTTTTCTCCGGAAATACACAGGTCTTTGGGTCGATTGTGGAAGGAAGCGGAAGATTTAGTTGTCCGCCGCCCGTGAACACAGGCAGCTGGACAATGCGTGAAGGCCGCCCTTCGCCGAATGCCTTTTCTGCACAGCTGACAATGCGTCCGGACGGCGAATCTTGTACATTGAACGCAACCATCGGCGGATTAAAGCCTTAGCCGATCAGTACCCTGACCTGTCAAGAGGAACACAGCGTGACGACATTCAATGGCATTTTGCTGGACAAAACGGAGACGGGCTTCTCGGCGGCGTTGTCCGCAATCGAAGCAGCGCGGCTTCCGCTTGAAGGTGACGTCACCGTTGCTATCGAATATTCGACAATCAATTACAAAGACGGCCTTGCCATCGCCAACAAGTCACCGGTCGTGCGCAAATGGCCGATGGTTGCGGGTATCGACGGCGCAGGTATCATTGAAACCAGCACGCACCCGCGATGGAAAACGGGCGACAAGGTGATCTTGAATGGACAAGGCGTTGGTGAATCGCACTGGGGATGCCTTGCCCAAAAAGCCAGGCTGAAAGGCGACTGGCTGGTGCCGCTTCCCACCGAATTCAGCGCCAGGCAGGCAATGGCCATCGGTACCGCGGGCTTCACATCGATGCTGGCAGTGATCGCATTGGCCAGGCACGGCGTGATACCTTCCAGTGGCGAGATTTTGGTCACCGGCGCATCAGGCGGCGTCGGCAGTGTCGCGATAGTCTTGCTTGCAGCGCGTGGTTACAAAGTCGTTGCCTCGACGGGGAAACCAGGCGAAAGCGATTATTTGAAGGCGCTGGGCGCAACGTCTGTCATAGACCGAAATGAATTATTACAGCCGGGTAAACCATTGCAGAAGGAGCGCTGGGCAGGCGTGGTTGATTCGGTCGGCTCACATACTCTTGCCAATGCCATCGCGCAGTGCAAGTACAACGCTACCGTGGCTGCATGCGGCCTCGCGCAAGGCATGGACTTGACCACCAGCGTGGCACCATTCATTCTTCGCGGCGTTACCCTCGCCGGGATCGATAGCGTCTACGCGGCCATGCCACGCAGAATGGAAGCCTGGAAACATCTGGCGCTGGAACTCGATGCTGGCAAGCTTGATCAGATCACCAGAGTGATCAAACTTTCAGAGGCCATTGCCCAGGCGCCAGCCATTCTGGCGGGGCAAATACGGGGCCGGCTGGTGGTCGATGTCAATACTTGAGCAGGGACACGGAATTTGCGAATCTTCCAATTGAAGCGCAGGTTGCATTTATGAAATTCATTCAGGACTCACCATGACCGCTGTAAGCCAGGACGACGACTCGAACGATCTTGATTTCACCAGGGTTTTTAGCGCCGAAACAAAATTCGTTGAGCCGGTTGCCACGCCGCAAAAACAAAAAGCACTTTCGGAGGAGGCGGTAATAGGCGAATCAAAATTAGCGACCAATGGTTATTTTGTGCGCATCAACGACGCAGCGCCAAAACGGCAATCGAAGCGAAATCCCCCGGCCGTGCTGGTGATAGAAGATGACGACGTGACAGCGACCTTGATCGCACACATTTTGACGGCGAACGGCTTTGTCGTGAGAAGAGCAGCTGATCGCGCGGAAATTCTGGTTGGGCTCAAGACTGCGCCAGATCTCGTTATTCTGGACGTGCTGATGCCAGATGCAAACGGCTTCGATATTCTCGGCCGGATTCGTATCCACCCGGTGCTGAAAGACTTGCCGGTGCTAATGCTTACCAGTCTTGGATCGCTGGATGATATTCTCAAGGGTCTCAAGCTGGGCGCAAATGGTTACCTCACGAAGCCGGCCAAATCCAAGGTGCTGCTTGAGGCGATCAGCAGCGTGTTGGCGGAATGACGTTGTTCGCCTGATCTCGAATGAGAATGCAGCGACGTAATTAACGACTCAGTATTGGAAAAAAATGGGCAACTACGAAAAGTTCTACGACGAGTCGATAACCCGGCCAGATGCGTTTTGGACCGAGCAAGCGTCGCGGATCGATTGGGTGAAGTCATTCAGCAAGGTTTGTGATTATTCCAAGCCGCCGTTTGCAAAATGGTTTGTCGGCGGCGAAACAAATCTCTGCTACAACGCCATTGACCGCCATCTTGCGACACGTCCTGACCAACGCGCGCTGGTGTGGATTTCCTCCGAGACAGAACAAACCCGAACCTATACCTATCGCGACATGTTCGACGAGGTGAATCGTTTTTCTGCCGTGCTGAAATCGCTGGGCGTTGGCAAAGGGGATCGCGAGCTGATTTATATGCCGATGATTCCGGAAGCCGTGTTCGCCATGCTTGCAACCGTCAGGATTGGCGCGATTCACTCGGTCGTGTTTGGCGGTTTCGCGGCCGCGTCATTGGCTGCCCGCATTGACGATGCCAAACCGAAAGTGATGGTCACCGCAGATGCGGGTTCGCGCATGGGCAAAATCATTCCGCTCAAACCACTCACTGACGAATCGATCAAACTGTCGCAACATCCGCCGAAGCATGTCGTCATTGTCAACCGCGGGCTTGATAAAGGCATGAGTACCATTCCCGGCCGTGATATGGATTACAGCGTGCTGCGCGGCAAGCACATGAACGACGTAGTGCCCTGCGAGTGGGTCGAATCATCGCACCCGAGCTATATCCTCTACACCAGCGGCACGACCGGCAAACCCAAAGGTGTGCAGCGCGATACTGGTGGCTATGCCGTTGCACTCGCGGCATCGATGCCAAATATTTTTGCGACACAACCTGGCGAGGTTTATTTTTGTACCTCCGACATCGGCTGGGTGGTGGGCCATTCGTACATCATCTATGGCCCACTCATTAACGGTAGCACCACCGTCATGTATGACGGTCTGCCGGTCCGACCAGATGCAGGCGTTTGGTGGAATATCGTCGAGCAGTACAAGGTCTCGGTGATGTTCTCCTCACCGACCGCAATCCGCGTGCTTAAAAAACAGGATCCTGCCTACCTCACCAAGTACGATGTGTCATCGCTGCGCTACTTGTTTCTCGCCGGCGAGCCGCTCGATCAGCCGACCTCGGACTGGATCGAGAAAGGTCTGGGTGTTGCGGTGATTGACAATTACTGGCAGACCGAAAGCGGCTGGCCGATTCTCTCTGCTGAACCGGGCATCGAAGTGACGCCGCGCAAACTTGGCTCACCGAGCTTTGCTTCGTACGGATACAAACTGAAACTCAAGCACGAAGAGACCGGCAAGCAGGTCGGCGCCGACGAGAAGGGCGTGCTGTGCATCCTGCCGCCGCTGCCTCCAGGCTGCATGAGCACCATCTGGGGCGACGACGCCCGTTTCGTCAAAACCTATTTTTCGACGTTCAAGGATGAGCAGGTCTACACCACCTTTGACTGGGCTACATGCGACGCCGACGGTTATTACTTCATCATGGGCCGTACCGACGACGTGATCAACGTTGCGGGCCATCGCCTCGGCACGCGTGAGATTGAAGAAGCGGTGCAGAATCATTCGAATATCGCCGAAGTTGCGGTGGTCGGCATCGCCGATCAACTGAAAGGTCAGGTACCGGTGGCGTTCGCGGTCGTCAAGGACGCAAGCCGCGCTGCGACGCCTGAGCTTGCAGCGGTCCATGAGAAAGAAGTCATGGCGATGGTCGATAAAGAGCTCGGTGCGATCGGTCGCCCGGCACGCGTATATTTTGTAACGCTGCTACCGAAAACGCGCTCTGGAAAATTGTTGCGTCGGGCGATTCAGGCGCTGTGCGAAGGCCGTGATCCGGGCGACCTGACGACCATGGAGGATCCGGCGGCACTGGAGCAATTGAAGGCAGCCATCGCGAAGTGATCGCGGGTGCGATATTCACGGCGCAGGCACGCCCCGTGCGGCTCATAAAAAAGCCGACTCGTCATCGCCGCGCAGCTGTGCTTCCAGTGCTTTGGTTTCGCGCCGATGTGCCCTGATCCAGACCTTGAACGCGGCGGGATTGTTCGGCACCAGAATTTCTTTTTGGATTTGCTTAATGTGGCGTCGCAGTTCAGCGATGTCTCGCAATAGATGCGGCATGACCGCCTCGGGCATCAGGCGCTGGTAAGGCGGCAGATTAAGCTGCTCGCGGAGCGGCATCTCCAGATGCGCAATTTCCCGTTCCAGCTCTGCCCATTGGTCTTCCAGAATTTTATTGAAATGCTTGAGGCGCTGCTCGGACAGGCCCGCGATGGTGTGCGCGTTGATCTGCTCCAGTTCCAGTTGCAGTTCCAGAAGCTGCAATAAATCCTTTCTCTCGTAGGCCTGATTGACCCGCTGCATCAGCGTCGTCTTGCGGGTGCGCTCTTGCGGGTCTGGCTCGCGATCAGGGTGCAGGGCGCTCACCAGCTTTCGGTACACCTCACGGATGGATAGGCTGGTCTGGGCTTCCTCAGCCTTTATTTTTTCTTCACGGGCGAGTTGCCTGGCAGTCTTTTTTCGATTGCTGCGCCAAGCCTGTTCCTTCAGCTGCTGCAAATGCTCTTTTTCCATCTGCTCTTCAAATTGTGCCAACAGCGCCTCGGGCGAATTCAAGTCGGCAGCATCGCCCAGATCGACGCCGAACATTGATTCCATCGTGGCTTTCATTCTGTCGACCGCTGCCGCCCCCTCGGCATCAAAGTCGGTTTCACTGTGCTTGTTATAGATTTGCTTTAGCGCGTCATCCGCGGTATCGGCAATCAATTGCTCGGCAACCTGGCATATTAGTTTCTGCACAAACTTGTGTTCTGACTTGGTGAGACCGCCCCGGTCCAATGCCTGATCCAGTCTGTGCACCATATTCACCTTTAGTTGCTTGAAGGTCTGTACCAGTGGCGCGTAGTCGCTCGCCACCTTGAGCTGGTAGGCCAAGACGGTGGCTTGCCAATGCGCAAGCGCACGGCGACTGGTTTCAATCTTCTTGATGAGCGAATTGAAGGTTTTTTGCCCTTTGGAAAGATTCGGCTGGCCTGGTTGAGTCGCGATTCGAATCTGCGTGTTGGGTTGGGTCATGGCCATCATTATGGCAAAGCGTTGTGCGGCAATAAATAAAGGCATAAAGGGCACGGTTAATGTCAACGATGAAGCCTGATCTCACCGTCCCGCCAGCGTTCTTGGCAATGCCTGCGAGCGCTTCACAATCAAGCATTGTCGAAGCATTTACAATACTTTGTCCTACAGCGCTACGCGCGTCATTGCCGCAGACTGACCGTGACGCAAAATGACCCGCGCAGGGACATGCCAATAAAAAGGTTATTAATATGACAGAAACGCAAAAGGTGAATCTTCTCCTTCTCCCCGGATTGCTGAACGATGCACGCCTTTTCCAATTTCAGATCGAAGATCTCTCCGACATAGCGCAATCTTCTGTCGGCGATCTGACCGTTGCCGACACCATCGCGGAGCTCGCCGCTGACGTGCTGGCACACGCGCCACCGAAATTTGCCCTGGCAGGGCTTTCAATGGGGGGCTACGTCGCACTTGAAATCATGCGACAGGCACCAGAACGCGTGCAGGGCTTGGCATTGCTCGGTACCAGCGCGCGCGCCGATACGCCGGAATCGACCGCAAATCGTCACAAGCTGATCGCACAAGCCGAAACAAATTTTCAGATCGTGCTCGATATGTTGATGCCGAAACTGGTGCATCCCTCGCGCATGACATACAACTCCATCGTTGACACCGTCTACTCGATGGGAAATCGAATCGGCAAAGATAACTTCATCAAGCAGCAACGCGCCATTATTGGCCGCATCGATAGTCGCCCGCATCTGGGAAAAATTGCCGGTTGCCCGACGATGATACTGTGCGGACGGGAAGACATCCTCACACCACTTGCGTTACACGAAGAAATGGCAGCTGCGATTCCAGGTTCGCGTTTGGTGGTGATCGACGAGTGCGCTCATCTTTCAACGATGGGACAGCCAAAGCTTGTATCGGAAGCGATGCGGGTTTGGTTGCGGGAGATTCAGCAGTAAGGAATCCCAGGTAAGCACCCGGTCAAGTCCTTTGACGGGTTGCCCCAGCCTCCATTGGCAGCTTGCTTAATCTGATCGTCAGCCGCCGCTGCGATCCCGCGCGTAGCGTGTCCGCACCATCGCAACAATAGTGCCTATTCAAGCGCCAATAAATTTACGCGACCCCAAAATCCCCAAACCCTACCTGCGCAGGCAGGAAACGCATCAGCCTCTTGACTTTGATTTTTTTCAGTCCTACAGTGTTAATAGCGATTTACAAAATAATTAACAAAAATAGTTTGGATCAAACACGCCTGCAGCCAAGCGCGATTGATGAGACGGCTTTCAAGCTTAGGCACCAGAGAGTTATGACATACGAAGAGTGAACAAGAACGGCACTGCGGGTTGAGGTTTTCTCGCCTGGTGCCTGGTGCCTGGTGGTTGAGCGGTGTGGTGCAGCTTGGGAGGGATATTCGATGAAAGTCTTGTGCATTCACGGCATCGGTCATCAGGAGGAGCGCAAGGAGGCCTGGGAAAACGATTGGGTTCCCGCCATTACCAAGGCCGTTCGCGAGTGGAGTCCCGGCGCGCAAATAGAAATACGCCAGTTCGCTTATGACGATCTTTTCGAAGCCGCTGACAGTTCGTCGTTCGTTTATTTCACAGCGCTGGCGAAACTCATCAAGAACTGGGTGGTGCATTCCGGCGAGCGCGATATCTTCGGGCTGTTTGACAAATACCGTTGGACGGTCGGCATGGTGGCGCAGTTTGTGGCGCTTCCTGCACTACGCATCGAGGTGCGCGACAAGCTTGCAGCCGAAATTGCCAGGTTCAAACCCGACGTTATTGTGGCGCACAGCCTGGGCGGGATGATTGCCTACGACACCTTGAGCAGCAGCGCAACGCAGGCGCAGATCGCGTTATTCAAGGGTCGACTGATCACAATCGGCACTCAAGTGGCGCACCCTTCCGTGTGTGACGTGTTCGCCGGGCGCATCCAGTGCCCGCCGATGCTTCTGCACTGGTGGAATTTTCATAACGAGGATGACGTGATGTTCACCCGCAGTTTCGCGCTGCCGGGCGAGTTTCGATTCAAGGAGGTGCGCACGCCGTTCCAGTTTCAGCTCATCAATCACGACGCCGATCACTACCTTGCGCATGAACAGGCGCGAAGCGAGTGCTGGCGCGAATTGGTGCTCGGCAGTGGCGGTGTGCGCGGCATGGGCGTTGCAGGTGCCGCCGGCAAGCGTGGTACGAAAGCCAAGGGCAAGTTGGCCGTTGCTGCGGCGCTGGCAGCATCAGCAATGGCGGCTGCGGCAAGAGCGGCACCGGTGGTGCCGACGCGACCAAAACTACGCGCGCTACTGGTCGGCATCGCCGAATACGCCAACCCAGGCTACGCGCTGGAAGGCCCGGTGAACGACGTGTTTCTGGTCAGTCAGACCCTGCAGGAAATGGGCGTGAATGCCGACGCCATTCGGGTAGTGATCAATGACCGTGCCACCGCGGCGGCAATTCGCGAACGCCTGGCGTGGCTGCTTGCCGATGCCCGCGATGGCGATACCATGTTCTTCTACTTCTCGGGTCACGGCGCGCAGGTGCCCGCCTATGGGCGCGATGCCGAGGTGGATCGCATCGACGAATGCCTGGTGCCTTATGACTTCAATTGGCAAACCGGCAATGCGATCTTTGACGACGAGTTCGCCGCGCTCTACAGTCAACTGCCGTACGGTTGCAAGTTTGTCGCGATGTTCGACTGTTGCCACGCGGGCGGTATGCAACGCGGCGGCGCGCCGGGAATGGCTGGCGTACAGGGCGCGCGCAGTATCGCCATGCCGGACGACATTCGCCACCGCGCGCTGCGTTGGGACAAAAACTCGCAAATGTGGCTGCCGCGCAAGCCCCTCATCGCGGCTGGCGAGAAACTGAAAGCAGCAATGATCGAGCAGGAGTCAGACAAGAAAGGCGTTGTTAGCGCCGCGATCAAGGTTGAAGGGCGGGTGGGTATGGACGGCACGCTGCGCCGAATTGGCCGTGCGCAGGCACTGCGGGGCGACCAGCCTGCCCACTACGAAGAGCGGCGCAAGGAATATGGCCATGATGGCCCGTACATGCCGATACTGCTCGAAGCCTGTGCCGAAAACCAGTCGGCCTACGAATATCAGCACGGCTCCATCACCTATGGCGCGTTTACGTATGCCTTGTGCGAGGGCCTGAGCATGGGCCGCTCGCCCGGAAAAAAAGTGCCGGCACTCACGTTTGAGAAGCTCATCGAAGCGACCAGGAAACGCGTGAAACCTGTCGCGAGCGGTCCGCAGACGCCGCAACTTGTCTGCGCCACGGTCCACCGGGGTCAAGCGGTATTCCGCTAAGCGCTCACTCCTTTTAGCCCATCTCGAACAAGGAGATTCATCATGGCAAGTACAAAAAAATCTCGCACCGCTCGTACTCCCCAGGCTGCCGCTGCAGTTAACGATCTCGATGAACGTCTCGGCCCGCACTATTGCCTGATGCGCAGTCGGCCGCGTGTCGCGCTGCCGACTGGCCTTTCCACGCCGCGCGCGCGGCTGATAATAGCAACTGCCAGCAAATGGATGAACGGCAGCACGCTCAGCTACGGTTTTTACAACGGGCCCAAGATTCAGAAAGACGCCGTCCGCGCCGCATTCGCAGAGTGGAAGGCGCTCGGGATCGGCCTCAGTTTCGCCGAGGCATCAAGCGTCGCCAGCGCACAGATTCGCATTGCGTTTGATCAGACAGACGGATCGTGGTCGTATATCGGCACCGACTGCCAGACCATTGCCACGAACAAGGCCACCATGAACTTTGGCTGGGACCTGACCGCGCCGTATGGGCACAGCACCGCGCTCCACGAGATAGGACACGCCATCGGCTTCCCGCATGAACATCAAAATCCGTTCGCCGGGATCGTCTGGAACGAAGCGGCCGTTTACGCGTCGCTCGGCGGGCCACCGAATAACTGGTCGCGGGATCAGACGTTTCAGAACATCCTTGAAAAGATTGTGGCGGATACGATACAGGGCTCAAAGTGGGACCCCAATTCGGTGATGCACTATCAGTTCGACCCCGGCATGATCCTGAAGCCGGCGAAATACAAGAAGGGCTTGACGCCGAAGGGTGATCTCTCGGCGCGGGACAAGAAGTGGGTCAGGTCGTTTTACCCGTCGCTGCCGAGCGGCGCACCGGCAAAACTCGCGCTGTTTCAGTCGCAGCCGCTAAAGCTCAAGTCGGGGCAGCAGGCGAATTTCGACTTCATCGCACCGGCAAATCGTGAATACACCTTTCGAACGTTTGGCGTTGCCGATACCGTGCTGGCGTTATCGCAACCTGTCTCTGCAAGAGGTAAACCACAGAAGGCACTGGGCATGGACGATGACAGCGGGCATGAACGCAACGCCGAACTGAAAGCCACGCTCAGGAAAGGGGAGCACGTGGACGTAAAGGTGCGGGTGCGCTATGTCGAGCGCGCGGGTGAGGCGGCCTTGATGGTTTGGTAGTGACAATAAAAGGAGCCAGGTTCGACGTGGTTTTCGCTCGTAAGGGTATTGAAAACAAAATCGAGCGTGGCGCATTTGATTTTTGAATTCTTTTACAGGTGCAGTCAGTGGGCGGTTGAGCCAACGTTTACAGGTCTTCGCAGGAGAACGGCATGCGTAAATTTCAAAAGCTTGAATCCAGTGCATACAAATACTTTTTTATGCTCATCGTGTTCGCTGAGGTCACGACTCCCGGTAAGGTAGCCGCAGAAGCGATGGTGACTGTGCTCGACTTTGCCTTCTGCAAGAAAGTGGTCGATCTGATGCCGGTGGAACTGATCGTTGATCCTGCTGTATTGAAGGCCGGAGAAAAACTGCACCTTTGGCTCGATATTCAGATCAACTCGACAGGTATGAGGTACCTGCGTTCCATCGGAAAGCTACCTGTGTATTTGCGCTGGGGCAGGGACGGTTGGCTAACCGATCCGCCGCTCGATGTTGGAATTGGGGCAGATGTATGGGAAACGCAAAAGGACGCAATTTTGTGGAAGGCGGGTCAAAGCCGCAACACGTTTACCTGGCGAGCCTATACGCACAAATCTGCTTTGGCTGCGGGCAACTATTACGTCTCTATTCTTGACGCAAACCGCAAGGTCATTGCCAGTGTGGCGCTGCCGGCGGGCGGATTCCGTCCACAAATCAATATCGAACGTCAATAGAGGAGAGAAACTTGGACCAAAATACTGCTATTGCAAAAGCGATGGCGCGCATTTCCGCCGAAGGCACTATTCCTGACGCCGTCAAACAGGACTTGGTGATGACGTTGGGTATGGCAGGGTCCCCGTTGCAAACCGACCCGTGGATTTATCGTATGGTTGTCGCGTCTCTGGGGTTTGCGGTCATCGCGACTGTTTTAGGCGGGCTTTGGCTGGCCGGTTCGTCGGGTGCTGATGTGCCTGAGGGGATCATCGCCCTTGGGTCGGCTGCAGTTGGCGCACTTGCCGGATTACTTGCACCATCCCCAGTGACCAGGCAGACGTCATAAGCGCCCATCACGGCGTCAGATCATTTATCACTGAGATCAATTTGGCCCGATATATTTCACTGGGCAGCATTTGCAAATCATTGGAGCATTTTTGGTCCGAGCCTTTTTGTTCTTTAATGTGGTCCACGCTGCTTTGACCAGTTGCATCGGCCACCTTCGCTGAGGAGACGCACATGCGCAAGCTCAAGACAAATTCACAGGACGATTTTCGTGTCAAAGCCTATGCGGGCACCAACGGTGTCCTGCTTGCGTTCGATCTCGCAGAGTCACGACGGCAAGGTTTGCTCGGCTTTGCGATTGAGCAGAAGGAGGGTACGCAGAAGTGGCAGTGGTTACTGAACAGTCTGACTTTCCCGGACCGCACGCACACCTTGCCGAAATGGAACGCCACACCGAGCAATATTGCGCCCATTCAGAAATTTCGGTGGGCGGACTACAGCATCGAACCGAAAACCGTGTGCAAGTACCGCGTGCATACGGTATACGGCACGCCGGACCAGCCCGAGTTGGACGAATCGCTCGAAGTGGCCGTGACCACCGACGACGGCAAGCCAGAAGATCACCGCGTGATCTTCAACCGTGCCGTCGCCGCGAGCCAGGCCTTCGGACGCCAGTTCCCCGAACTGGACAAGCTGCTCACCGATAATAAAAATCTTCCTATCGAGGCGTGGCCTGCAAAGCCCAGGGAGTGGCTACAGCACGGTCTGCTCGATAGAATTCTCGCGTTCATCGCGCGCGCCAAGGACGGCAAGTGGGCGCTTGATGTCGCCATCTATGAGTACGAACTCAAGGCCATCGTCGATGCCGTAAACGCGGCGCACAAACGTGGCGTCCAGGTACGGGTGCTCTATCACGCCAAGGTGGGGGATGAGCAAACAGCGCAGAACGAAGCCAGCCTGACGAAAATCCCGGTTGCGAAGAAACGCGCGCGGGTCACCACGCGGATATTCCACGACAAATTTATCGTGCTGAGCAAGTTCAACGCTGCCGGTGATCATGTTCCTCAAGCAGTGCTGTGCGGCAGTACCAACTTCACGGAGAACGGCGTCTACCGGCAAGCCAATGTCGTGCACGTGGCTGATGACAAGGCTGTTGCCGCGCGCTATTTTCAATTGTTCGGTGTGATCTGGGATGCTCCTGAGGATGTAACTGCCACTCGCAAATGGATCACGATGAACAACCCGATGGACCCCGGCCAAGCGCTATTCACGGGTTTTTCGCCACGCTCGGGCGGTGGGGACCTCACCGAGTTCATCAACGTGATCAATGGTGCGGACAAGGATCTGTTGTTCGCCACCGCATTCGCGCTGCCCGAGGCGATCCTCGACGCACTGCTTGGCACCGACCATGACGATGTCCTGCGCTATGGCATACAAAACACGGCAAGCCGTATCACCGGGTTTCACGCCGATCGTACCGCCGAGTTTGCGGCCACCGCCTTGCTAACGAAAGGGCTGGAGGGCTGGGTGAAGGAAGGGCTAAAAGGTCAACGAGGCAACCTGCTGGTGCACCTCAAAACCATCGTCGCCAACTTCACGACCGACGCACCCATCGTCATCAGCGGCAGCCACAACCTCAGCGCAGCTGCGAGCAACGGCAACGATGAAAACTACCTGATCATCAGGGGTGACACCGATCTGGCTGACCGCTATGGCCTGGAGATACTGCGCTTCTACGAGCACTACCGGTTCCGCTACTACGCCAAGCTGCTCAAACTGAAGAAAGTCAGACCGTTGGCCATTGACGGCAGTTGGGCAGATCAATATTACGTCGCAGGGAATCTCAGAGCGCTATCGCGACTTCGCTTCGCCGGAAGGTGACATGAAGGAGCCAATGGTCAGAAACGGAGTTATTTGCGCATGACGTTGCAACGCATCTCACAAAATAATCCAGGCCTGTAATTCAATTTATCGATTGCCCATCATAAGGAGCGGAGAAAATGTTGATCATCACCAATCGTGTGCCGTCCACCAATCCCATCGACGGCAACGCATTCACGTCAAAATTTGGCGTCGGCAAGACGGACTTGAGCGTGGCTGACGCAACAAAGCTCCTGACTGGAACTGGCGCGACCGCATGGTTGACGAAAGATGTCGATGTCAACGCCACGGACAATGCGATCAGCAAACGCCTTGCGGGGCATTTGAGCGCAGCCAAATTGAATGGCCGCCGCATTTTGATTTATGTGCATGGCAACAGCAACGACTATCTAAAAATGCTGGAGCGATGTTACGACCTTACTTCGGCTTATGAAGGAATCGAGGTAATCGGTTTTAGTTGGCCATCGGAAGGATTCCTGCCTTCGCAAAAAAAATTCATGAGTGCATTCGAACGTGATATGGGTGCTGACGATGGCCTCGACTCTCAATCGAAGTTTCACAATTGGAAAAAGGACACGCAAAAGGAATATCGTCAATCGAGGAAAAATGCGGAAGGCACTGCGGCTGCGTTTTCCCGCAGTTTGAAATTGATGTCGAAGGCACTTGCTAACGTCAGCACAGGCAACGACGGCACACTCGCTCTTCACAGTCTTGGTAACTATTTGTGCTGGCAAGCGCTAGAGCATCACGCGACGCTGGCACACATGGGACAGTTTTCAAATATTGTGTTGCTTGCACCATGCATTGCAAACGGTGTCCAGCAACCGATGCTTGATCCGCTTGCGCCAAAGAAAAAGGTGTATGTCACTTTCAACAAAAACGACTGGGTACTTGCCGCGTCACAGGTTGCCGACAAGGACACAAAGCTCGGCCTTGACCCCGGGATGCCCACCGACCTCTCGGCCAATCCACAAGTGCGATACGTGGACTTCGAGGGCGCTGCCGTTGGACCGGCCGGACATCGTTACTTTGTCGATCCGAGTGACTTGAGGGTTCAAAAAACGAGGCAGTTTTTTTCGAGAATCTTTGCCAGTCAGGACGATTTACGTCCCGGCGAAGGGGAGAAACAGGTCTATCCATTCGGATGCACAGGCGACGGAAAGACATGTTACATGGGCATCACAACAACGGTGGTGTCCCCTGGCTGATTCAGAGGTGTTGTAGCGGAGCGGATAAGGTTTGATGTGCTTTCTGCGACGATCTGCATGAAAATTAATCCCAGCACCTTGCTGCGTGGACGGTTTGTCTCTGCTTGAGTTGCCGCCTTAGTTCTAAATACCGAACGGTGTTTAAACGAGCAGTATTGCCTTAGTTCTTCATCTGCGGCTTTTGCACCTTCCCATAGGCGATGAGTAACTGCTTGTGCATCTGGCTCCCCTCCATATTCGCACCCAACGTATTCAACCCAAAAAACTGCTCCTCCCGATTCACCAACGCATAAGCCTGCATCAGCGTCTTAGCGCCAAACAGCAATCGCAAATTCGCATCGTAATGTTTCGGTTCTTCCAGTTGCAAAATATTTTCAATACATCGATAGACCCGCGCACGTTCCTCACCCAGTTGCCCAAACTGGCTGATCCATGCGCACCCATCCAGTGCCGCATCTTTGTCGTCCGCCGCCAGTCCCAGTAACGCCTTCAGCTCACCCACCCGCAAGTCCACCCACGCCGTGCCTGCATCGGCAGCCAAGCCGATAAGCGTGGTGATCGGCAGGTTTTCGGCAAGGTCCAGCTCGTCAAAAATTTCGAGCAGGGCGCGGCTCTCGTCCTGGCTCAGTTCGGGTAAACGCAAGATCGCCGGGCGCACCAGATTGCCGACGGTGTTGTTCTCCCATTCCAGTTCTTCGATCGGGTAGATTTCCGACATGCCCGGTACAAAAATGCGGCAGGCGTAGACGCCGAGATGGGTGAAGTCAGCGACGTAAATGTCAAAGCCGCTTTCGTGAATGCATTCCACCGACCAGTTGTAGTCTTCCTCTGTCGTGGTGCCGAAATTCCAGTCGACAAAGGGATAGTCTGGCACGTCCCTCAGGAATTCCCAGCTGATGACACCGCTGGAATCCACGAAATGGATTTCCAGATTTTGCGCATCGGCGATTTCGTCCATGTCGAAACCAGGCGCGGGGAAGTCACCGAGCGAATCGAGCGCGCGGCCTTGCAACAGCTCCGTCAAGGCGCGTTCAAGTGCTACTTCAAAACGTGGATGTGCGCCGAAGCTCGCGAATATGCCCTGGTCTTTTGGGTGCAGCATCGTCACGCTCATTACCGGATACTTGCCGCCGAGTGAGGCGTCCTTCACGACAATGCCGAAGCCCGCCGCGCGCAGACCGCGAATGCCGGCCGCGATGCGCGGGAAACGATTGATCACTTCTTCAGGCACATCGGGCAGGCAAATACCATCCCTGATTATTTTGAATTTGATGTCGCGCTCAAAAATTTCGGAGAGCGCCTGGGTGCGCGCTTCCATCATGGTATTGCCCGCCGACATGCCGTTGCTCACGTAGATGTTGCCGATGACGTTCACCGGGAACAGAGCGGTCGCGCCATCGGATAGCCGGGTATACGGAATTGTGCAAATGCCGCGTGCTGCGTTGCCGGAATTGAGGTCGATCAGTTGGTCTGCACGCACCGCTTTATCGGGGTTGTAAAATTTTTGCAGCTCAGGCGTGAGGATGCCTTTCGGCCACGCTTTGGTTTTGCCCTTGAGCGGAAACCATTGTTCGTTCGGGTAATGCACAAACGAATTGTTGGCGATCTTTTCGCCGAGATAGAAATGCGTCCAGAAATAATTGGTGCTTAGGCGTTCGAAAAATTCCCCCAGCGCGCTGGCACGTGCCGCCAGCTCCGAGCCGCCCTTGCCGTTGCTGAAAAGACGCGTACAGTCGCGATCTGTGACATGGACGGACCAGATGTTTTCGATTTCATTGAGCCATGAGCGCTCTTCGACATTGAAACCGATAGCGTCCAGTTTGGCCAGGAGTGTGGCGATTGATGATTCGAGGGAGGCGTCTTTACTGGGGATAAAGGTTTCTTTGGCGGGCATGGAATGTCTCTATTGTTACGGGAAGGCGATATGGTACGCAGACTGGAGCGTGGGTGCCTTTGTTTATTTTTGCATCCGCCGCGATGATGCCGGATAGCCCGTTGCTATTAGTGAACTACAGCAATGGGGCGGCACTCAGAGCATTTTAGCTTGGAAAGCACCGTCAAATGGCGATCTAGCCCGTTGGGAACTTCTATTGATCCGGCAATGTGTTGAAAACCTTGGTGGGCGACCAGATAACAACGTGGTTGGATTGCATGGCATGTTCCTGTTTTTTTGAAAAGCGACACATTGCGATCAACGAACGCGCTGACCGGTTCCAATATGCGGCAGACATGAAATGCCGCATTGCATTTAATCAAACGCCAGTTACATATTTCCCACAAACAGGGTTCTCATCAGCTTGTCTTTCAGTCCATGCGCCTCATTCAAACCCATGCGGTCAAGGTATCGATCCGGCACGTTTTTGTGATCAAACACTTGTTCCATCGCACCTTCGATGAGCATTTTCACCAGCTCGAGCGGATGTTCTGATGACCGCTTGAGACGCGCGAGCGCGCGGACAATGACCAGT
>JBKJMK010000360.1:0-8007 GCA_046596005.1 Usitatibacteraceae bacterium
GGCGTAGGCCGCAAGACCGCCAACGTGGTGCTGAACGTGGCGTTTGGCCAGCCGACCATGGCGGTGGATACGCATATTTTTCGCATCAGCAACCGCATCGGTCTGGCGCCAGGTAAAGACGTGCTTGCGGTCGAGGAAAGGTTAATGAAAGTGGTGCCGGTGGAATTCATGCATCACGCGCATCACTGGCTGATTTTGCATGGCCGCTATACATGCATTGCGCGCAAACCAAAATGCGGCGCCTGCCCCGTCTATGACATCTGCGGCTTCAGGAAGCGCGCGGATTTTGTGGCGTAGCGATGTTTAATCCCACACGCGATCAAGCGCGTGACTTCCTGTTTGAGGCATGGCGAAAATTTCGGGCGCAGGAATTGCTGTCTGCCATGGAGTCGATGGCCGTGGAAGTAATTTCGCTGCACCCGGAATACCACACGATGCTCGACAATCGCGAGCGTTACATGGCAACGTTTCGTGATCGCGATTACCCGCCAGAATTTGGCGAGACCAATCCTTTCCTTCACATCAATATGCATCTATCGATTCGCGAGCAGGTGTCGATCAATCAGCCTCAGGGCGTAAAGGAATTTCATACGGCACTATCACAGCAGTCAGGCTCCGCGTTGGAGGCCGAACACGACATGATGGATTGCCTTGCGGAAATGATCTGGCATGCGCAACGGCATCGCACTGCACCTGACCCACAGATTTACCTCGGCTGTCTGGAGAAGAAAGTACCCAAACCCTGAGGTGCCTCTGATTGACCCGCCACTTGATAAGAGATTCACTAGCACTGGCGCGCTTTCCCGAGCATTAATAGCTGCCAATCCGCGCCAATACTGGATCTACGTATTTTTTTGAGCGCCCATTGGCACACAAAGCGTGCAAGCCGGAATTAACGAAGCATTAGACGGCTACGCCGTGGGCGCGACCTTCAGGACCTCTTCCAGCGTCGT
This sequence comes from Usitatibacteraceae bacterium, assembly GCA_046596005.1. Classification (GTDB taxonomy): domain Bacteria; phylum Pseudomonadota; class Gammaproteobacteria; order Burkholderiales; family Usitatibacteraceae; genus UKL13-2. The sequence goes on from JBKJMK010000360.1 coordinate 954, forward strand.
AATCCCCTGTGCAACTTTCATTGCGCCGGACAACCGCAGCGGCTTCATGCCTGATCGATAGGCCTCCGCCCTTACGGCCTCAAGATCGGTGCGATCGGTAATCAATTTCTTCAATTCCGGCGTCATCAATAATATTTCATAGATGCCGATACGCCCCATGTAGCCGGTATTGCGGCACTCCAGACAGCCGACCGGTTTGTAAATATCCTTTGGCGCCTCGCCCTTCCATGGTGCGACGGTTTCGTGCCAGATTTTGATCTGCACCGGGTCGTCAAACGGAATTTTCTCCTTGCAGTGCGGGCATAGCGTACGCACCAGACGTTGCGCCATCACACCGAGCAGCGTGGATGTCAGCAGGTAGGCTGGTGTACCGAGATCAAGGAGGCGCGCGATTGCGGCTGGTGCGTCGTTGGTATGTAACGTCGATAGCACCAGGTGTCCTGTCAGTGCCGACTGGATCGCCATCTCTGCTGTTTCGAGATCGCGAATTTCGCCAATCATGATGATGTCAGGGTCCTGGCGCATCAGCGCGCGTACACCCTCGGCGAAACCTAAATCGATTTGCGCTTGCACCTGCATTTGATTGAGCGATGACTCGATCATTTCAATCGGATCTTCAATCGTGCAGATATTGACTTCCGGCGTGGCGAGCTGCTTCAGGGTTGAATACAGCGTAGTCGTCTTGCCTGAGCCGGTCGGCCCGGTGACGAGCACAACACCGCCGGGGTTGCTGATCAGTCCCTGCCATTTATCATAATCATCGGGCGAAAAACCCAATTCAGAAAAATCGCGTACCAGCACATCCGGATCGAATATCCGCATCACCAGCTTTTCACCGTGCGCAGTGGGCAAAGTCGAGAGCCTGAGCTCAATCTCCTGGCCGTCCGGCATGCGGGTCTTGATGCGGCCATCCTGTGGACGACGCTTCTCAACCACATCCATGCGGCCTAAAATCTTGATGCGCGACGTCATCGCCACGGCCACTGTCGAGGGCACCTGATAGACCTGATGCAAAACGCCATCGATTCGAAAGCGCACGATCGCGACATCGCGACGCGGCTCGACGTGAATATCAGATGCGCGTTGATCAAACGCATACTGCCAGAGCCAATCGACGAGCGTGACAATGTGATGGTCGTTGGCATCCAGCGTGCGCCCGGCCTTGCCGAGCTCGACCAGCTGCTCGAAGTCATTGATGCGCCCAGCGCCGCCGTCGTTTTTCTCGGCGCGTTTTACCGAACGTGAGAGATTGTAGAACTCGCCCACGTAGCGCGCGATATCCTGCGGGTTGGCGATGACGACTTTGATGTTGTATTTCAACATGTCGCCCAGCTCACGCTGCCAGGCGGTCATGAAGGGCTCACTGGTCGCGATGACCACATCGCGGCCACGAACCTCTACCGGCAAGATATTGCGTTTGGATGCGTAATCCGAGGACATCACGTCTGTCACCGCGCGCATATCGATTTTTAGCGGATCGATGTGGTAATACTCGACCTCAACGCGAGCGGCCATCCATTCGGTCAAGCGCTCGATATCGAGGTTGCGCAGGGGTGGTTTGAGTGACTTCAGTTTCGAGTGCGACGCTATTGTGAGGGGATGCGTATCTGACGGCGCAGTGCGCCAGTCTTTCAACGCACGATCCGCCTCGGCTTGCGGGATGAAACCATCGTCAACCAGTGCCGCGATTACTTCCGGAACGGTGACACGTCGTTCGGTTTTGTTTCGTTTCACTGATTCGAGCACCGGGACTGCAAAAACTGGTTTTGCCGGTGCGCCTGCTGGTAACTGAGTGCCCATTAGCAATGATCCTATTTTCCTGCTTGCGCGCCAGGCGCAGGTTGCCATTTCAACAGTTGCCCGACCAGCGTTTTCAATACCGCCGTTAGCTTGGCCGCGCGCGATTCGTCATAGTGAAGCGGGACCGTCTCATCCATGTAACAACGTTGCGACATTTCCAGTTGCAGTGCATACACGTTATTTTCTGGCCTGCCATATTGCCGCGTGATGTAGCCACCCTTGAAGCGCCCATTATGTACTGCCGTGAAACCATCCGCTTGTGACAATACCTTAACCGCGGCAAGCGCGAGCGACGGTTCGCAACTATTGCCGTCCGCAGTACCGAGGTTCAGGTCAGGCAATCGTCCTGCAAAGAAACGCGGTACCGCACTGACAATGGAGTGTGCGTCGAGCAGGATGCAGAAGCCATGGTGCGCCTTGAGTCGCGCGATTTCGGTGGTCAGCTGGCGGTGATACGGCAGCCAGTATCGCTCGACGCGCGCTGTGATCTCTGCTTGATCGGGGACACCGTCTGTCAGGTAAATCGGCTCGTCCGCAAACGTGGCAGTTGGACAGACCCCGGTATTGCTCGCGCCCGGATAAAGTGGCTCACCGGACGGATCGCGGTTGAGATCAACAGCAATACGCGAATGCGTTGCGACCATCAACGTGACACCCATCGCAGGCACAAAGTCGTAAAGTTTTTCGACATGCCAATCGGTATCGGGAACACCAATTCCTGCTGGCGCAAGTTTTCCTGCAATCGACGGCGGCAGGTAGGTGCCTGCGTGCGGCACGTTGACAATTAACGGCATTGTCGGAGGATCATCGGAACCCGCAGGTTCGATCCGCCAAAGTACGGGCGCATCATTCATCATCGCTCGCGACCTGCAAAAACAATTCTCGACGGCTTCACGCCACCCATCCAATAGCAAAGCTCGGCAGGCGAAGCCACATCCCACAGGCACCAATCTGCACGCTGGCCAACCGCAAGTGTGCCACGATCATCCTGCAACCCCAACGCGCGCGCCGCATTCACAGTGACACCGCGCAATACTTCGGTCGGCGTCAGCCTGAACAGAGCACACGCCAGATGCATATTGGCTTGCAACGAGACGATGGGCGAGGTGCCGGGGTTGAGATCGCTCGCCACCGCAATCGCAACACCGAATTTCCGCAGCGCATCAACAGGCGGAAGTTTGGTCTCGCGCAACACGTAGAACGCGCCAGGCAGCAACACGGCAACGCTGCCAGCCATTGCCAACGCCTTCGTCCCCGCGTCATCGAGGTATTCAAGATGGTCGGCAGACAATGCGTTGAATTCTGCTGCCAGCGTTGCACCCCGCTGGTTGGATAATTGTTCGGCGTGCAACTTTACCGGCAGACCGACGCGTTTGGCGGCTTCAAAAACACGCCGCGTCTGCGCACGTGTGAAGCCAATGTGATCACAAAATGCGTCAACGGCGTCGGCAAGTCCTTCACGCGCAATAACGGGAATCATTTCATCGCAGATAAAGTCGACATACGCCTCCGCCCGGCCGGTGAATTCCGGTGGCAATGCGTGTGCACCTAAAAATGTCGTCAACACGCTGATCGCGTTACGCCGACCGAGTTCGCGCGCAACCCGCAGGATTTTCTGCTCGGATTTGATCTCCAGCCCATAACCCGATTTGATCTCAATCGTGGTTACGCCCTCGGCCATCAGTGTTTTGAGACGCGGTTCGCTTTGCTCGAAGAGCGCCGATTCACTGGCTTCCCGCGTCGCGTGTACTGTGGAGAGAATGCCACCGCCGGCGCTGGCGATGTCTTCGTAGCTCGCGCCATGCAGACGCATTTCGAATTCCCGGGCGCGATTCCCTGCAAACACCAGGTGGGTATGACAATCAATCAACCCTGGGGTCATTAATGCGCCAGCGCAATCGTGAACAATATTCGCGTCAGCAACCGGCGCATCCGCTGCATTGCCTATCCATGTGATGCGCGCATTCTGCGATGTGATCGCGCCATGCTCAATCACGCCCAGGTCATTGCCCTGCATCGTCGCGATGCGAACGTTTGTCCAGAGCTGATCAAAATGCGGGCGCAGCATCTGCGATGGTCAGTTCAACAGGCGTTTCAGTGTGGAACGGTAACGGCTTAGTGCGGCCTGCTCGTGCGAATGATGTCCGTCACGCACCACCCAGATGCCGCCCGCCATCACATCACGCACGGGCTGCCGGACCGGCCCGAATATTGCGGCGTCCAGCAACGCATCGCCGGCGTGTTCCGCCATTGCGGCATCGTCACCATTCATCACCACCAGATCAGCACGGCAGTTTGCGGAAATCGCACCTACATTCTGGCCAAGCGCCCTCGCACCGCCAGCCAGCGCCTGGCGATACAAGCCACCACCGATGGAGTCAACGCCTGGGGTATGCAGAATATTGCGGCGCGCACTTTTCAAGCGCTGCGCATATTCGATGATTGCAAGCTCCCTGAACGGATCAACACCGACATGACTGTCGCCACCGATTCCCCAATCCCCATTTTGCAAAAAATAATCTGGTGCGTTGAAGATACCATCGCCCAGATTGGCCTCGGTACTCGGGCATAAACCCGCCACGGCACCGCTCTCGGCAAGACGAAAGGTCTCATCATCGTTGAGATGCGTGGCGTGCACCAGGCACCAGCGGGCATCGACTTGTGCGTTATCGAGCAACCACGCTACTGGTCGCTGGTGGCTCCACGACAGGCAATCGTCTACCTCCTTTATTTGCTCGGCAGCATGGATGTGAATCGGTGCGCCAACGTCATGCGCGTCCAGATGCGCAATGATCAACTTCATTTCTTGCGGAGTCACGGCGCGCAGTGAGTGCGGCGCGATACCGATACGCCGTATTGCATCTTTGTGTTTGATGACATTGTCGAGCAACGAATTGAACGCGTCGACATCGAGAATGAAGCGCTTCTGGCCAGCATTTGGCGGCGCGCCGCCGAAAGTTGCGTGCGCGTAAAACACCGGCAACAACGTGAGACCTATTCCGGCTGTCGTCGACGCGGCGATGATACGCTCGGCCATTTCGGCAGCATTTGCATACGGCCTGCCAAGTTCGTCGTGATGCAAATAATGAAATTCCGCAACGCTGGTATAGCCCGCTTTGAGCATCTCAATATAGAGTTGCGTCGCGATGACCTCATTGTCATCGGGGGTGATGCGTTCAAGAAACCGGTACATTAATTCGCGCCACGCCCAGAAATTATCGCCACCCGGCCCGGCGCGTTCGGTGAGGCCCGCCATGGCGCGCTGGAACGCATGCGAATGCAGATTGGGCATGCCGGGAATTACCGCGCCCCCCGCCTGTTCCGCGCGTTCTGCATCGTTGCCGCCAGCATCTGGTGTGACGCAAACAATCAGATCGCCTTCGATTTCAATCAGGACATCGCGGCGCCAGCCGTCGGCAAGCAATGCCTCTTTGGCAAAAATCTTTCTGGCCGTCATCGAACTGACGAGCACAGCAGGTTGCCGACCATGTCGTTGAACGCGCCGTGACGAATCAACGCGGTCGCTGTTTCGATGTCAGGACTCAACAGACGATCATGATCGTAATGCGGCACTTTTGCGCGTACCAGTGCATGGGCACGTTGCAACGCGGGCGATGTTTTGAGCGGCAGGCGCAGATCAATGCCCTGGGTGGCGGTGAGCAATTCGATGGCAACGATGCCTGCCGTGTTTTCGGCCATCTCGCCCAGGCGCCTTGCCGCGAATGTAGCCATGCTGACGTGATCTTCCTGATTGGCCGAAGTCGGCAGCGAATCGACCGACGCCGGATGAGCCATCGACTTGTTTTCCGAGGCCAGTGCTGCCGCGGTCACCTGCGCCATCATGTAACCGGAATTCAACCCGCTGTCTTTTACCAGAAACGGCGGCAATCCTGACAGTCCCGGGTCAACCAGCAGCGCGATCCGCCGCTCGGAAAGCGCGCCAATTTCCGCGACGGCAATCGCCAATTGATCCGCTGCCATCGCCACCGGCTCAGCATGAAAATTACCACCGGAAAGTACGTCACCAGTTTCCGGGAAAACCAGCGGATTATCGGTCACGCCATTGGCTTCAATTTCAAGCGTACGCGCGGCGCTGAGCATTACGTCGAGGCAAGCGCCCATGACCTGCGGCTGACATCGCAACGAATACGGGTCCTGCACTTTATCGTCGCCAAGCAAATGCGAATCGCGTATCTGGCTACCGCCAAGCAACGCGCGATAAATTTCGCCGGTGCGAATCTGCCCCGGCTGTCCGCGCAGCGCATGAATACGTGCATCGAACGGCGTATCACTGCCCATCGCTGCATCCACACTCATGCTGCCAGCGACCATCGCAGCGGCGAAGGCGTTTTCAATTTTGAACAAGCCGTGAAGTGCCAGCGCGGTCGACACCTGGGTGCCGTTCAGTAACGCCAGGCCCTCCTTCGGTGCCAATGTGATCGGCGAAAGCCCCGCAGCGATCAATGCGTCCAGGGCCGTCAGACGCTTGCCGCCAAGCTGCGCCTCACCCATGCCAAGCAGCAATGCTGACATATGTGCCAACGGTGCCAGATCGCCTGATGCACCGACCGAGCCTTTGGAGGGAATGAGCGGATACACGCCTGCGTTGAGCAGCCGCAGCAGCGCCTCGATGATTAGCGGCCTCACGCCGGAGCGCGCCCGCGCGAGGCTGGCAATTTTGAGCAACAGGACCAATCGGACAACGACATCCGGCAGCGGAACGCCGACGCCCGCGCTGTGTGAAAGCACCAGATTGCGCTGCAACGCTTCGAGTTGTCCGGTCGGGATGTGCGTGTTGGCTAGTTTGCCAAATCCAGTGTTGATTCCATACGCAGGCGCGCCTTTGGCAACGATGCGCTCGACCGTTTCTGCTCCCGCGCGAATCTCTGCCCAGGCCTCAGCGGGTAATTCGAAGGTGACGTGCTCATCGCGCACTCTGCGAAGCTGGTTGAGTGTAAGTTTGCCGGGGACGATGATGAAGGGGTTTGTCATGGCGCGATTATAGGCGCTGGGATGCTGATGCCGCGAATGCCTGCTGAACTCCAGTATTGGCGCGCCTTCCAGGGTCATTTCCCCGCAAGGCTTCGCCGACGCCAGGGATTATCCTTCAGCACAGCAACAATTACTTGCGTGCAAACATCAACCACCGGAACGAAAACAACTGTCGCGAAAACAGCACCAGCAGCGTCGCGATCATGCCGATATGCACCGGCCACAGGCCAATCCATGGCGAGATCTGTCCTTGCTCGGTCCA
>JBKJMK010000413.1:0-5769 GCA_046596005.1 Usitatibacteraceae bacterium
CCATGCTGACCGGGACAGACAGCCCATCATCGTGAATATGCGGACCGGTATCGTCGACAACGGCAGCCGGCCAAATAAATGCCTCACCCGGTGCCTGCAGCAACTTGAGAATGTTAACGCTGCCCGATCCCAGCAGGTCGCGCAGCGCCTGAGCCAATGCGATATTGAGTTGTGGGCGATCACGCTCGCTCGTGATACGTTCAATGTGCGATAACAGCTTGTGCATGGTCGATGGTCATCTGAAAGACCCTCGAAGCATACCCCAGCGCGCGGAAAACCGGCCGAAAATCGATTGCGACCGAGTTCTACTGCGCGACATTCCGTATGCTGACTTGGCTTACTGTATATCGTTGGCAAGCAACCAGACCTGAATACTTCCCGGGCCCAACTGGATTGCTGGAATTGGGCGGTAAGGTGTTGAAACCGCGCGGGCTGTTCACTCAGAGTCGATTGTGATCATTTTGTCAGGCATGATGGCAGTTGCCGCTTCATGGCCATTCGACTAAAAATCCCCGGCGATCCGCTATCAAGTCGCGTTAGCGTAAGGTATTATTTTGGCTCTTCTACCGTGCCGTCGCCGATACCGTTGCGGGTGAAGACACATACTGGTTCGATGCGACGATCCGCAAAATCCGAACTGAAATATTTTCTAACCGGAGACTTTTATGCCACCAAAAACCGCGAGTGATTTCGACCCCGAAGTGATGAAGCTTTTTGACCAATACGTGCATGGCGTAATTGACCGTCGTACGTTCTTGAATAGCGCAACCAAATACGCAGTAGGTGGCATGTCTGCAACGATGTTGCTCGATGCCTTGAATCCGAAATTTGCCGAGGCGCAGCAAGTCAAAAAAGACGACGCGCGCATCAAAGCCAGATACGTCGAATACACATCGCCCGAGGGTTACGTCAGGATGCGTGGTTATCTGGCGATTCCGGCGAAGGCATCCGGCAAGCTGCCCGGTGTGCTGGTGGTGCATGAAAATCGCGGACTTAATCCACACATTGAAGATATCACGCGGCGCCTGGCACTGGATAATTTCGTCGCTTTCGCACCAGATGCGCTGTTTCCACTCGGCGGGTATCCCGGCGACGAAGACAAAGCGCGTGAAATGTTTGCAAAACTTGAACAGCCTAAATCACGCAATGACTTCATTGCCGCAGCAGGCTTTATGAAAACGCTCCCGGAATGCACCGAAAAAATCGGCGCGGTCGGGTTTTGTTACGGCGGTGGCATTGTAAATTTGCTCGCGACGCGCATAGCCGATCTTGGCGCGGCGGTGCCATTCTATGGCTCGCAACCTTCGGCCGGGGATGCCGCAAAAATCAAAGCGCCATTGCAGGTTCATTACGCCGAAAACGACGAGCGCATTAACGCTGGCTGGCCTGCGTATGAGACTGCGTTGAAGGCGACCGGGGGCAAATACGAGATGTTCACATATCCCGGTACGCAGCATGGCTTCAATAACGATACGACGCCACGTTATGACGAGAAGGCTGCAGCGCTTGCCTGGCAGCGGACGGTGGAATTTTTTAATAAGAATTTACGGAAATAGTTCGAGGGCGGCGCGGGTAGCGCGATGTTTGACAAACCTCCTTAGCTGACGCGCTGTTTGGCGGATAAATGGTTGAAAGGCGCCACCAAATGGCGTTTTGGTGATTTTGCCATAGCGCTACCGGAGAGCCGCGTCGCGAGGAAGAATCCATTTCCCGTGTCGACGCGTGCATTCGGGCACGACCACAGGTTTTAATCTCTGGTCTCAACCCGCGATAGCCCCAGCATGCTTGCGCCCGCTCCCTCACCGATGGCGGTATTCCCGCCCGAAGGTTTGCAGTACGCTGCGTTCTCGCTATAATCCGCCTCCCGTTCCTCATCTACTGTCGCATTCGATATCAGCGACAACGCTTCAAACTCCGCTATCTCCATGCCCGCCAACGATTACTGCGCCATCGACTTCGGCACCTCCAATTCTGCCGTGGCAATTCCGCACGAAGGCGGCATGCGCCTGATCGAATTGGAACCAGGCTTTCAGGGCATGCCGACTGCGGTGTTCTACAACGCGGAGGAGGAGACCCGTTATTTCGGTCGGCAAGCTGTCGCGGCATATGTGGCTGGCGTCGATGGTCGGCTCATGCGCTCAATCAAAAGTATTCTTGGCTCGGACCTGATGGAACAGGCCACTGAAATCGGTCACGGCATCGTCGTCAAATATATTGAGGTGGTGATCGGCTATTTGCGACATATGAAAAAGGTCGCAGAAACACAACACGGGGGTACGCTACGGCGCGCTGTCATCGGCCGTCCGGTTCGCTTTGTGGACCACAATGAGGCGCGGGATGAAAGGGCGATGGCTTCATTGGAGACAGCGGCGTACGCAGCGGGCTTCAAAGAAGTGGCATTCCAGTACGAACCAATCGCGGCAGCGCTCGATTACGAGTCCACGATCACTGACGAGCAGCTCGTGCTCGTCGCCGACATCGGCGGTGGCACATCAGATTTTTCCCTTGTGCGCGTAGGCCCCGCGCACCGTAGCCGAATAGCTCGACAAGACGACATACTCGCGAATCACGGTATTCATATCGCGGGTACCGATTTTGATCACTCTGTCAATCTTGCAGCGATCATGCCGCAACTCGGTTACGGCACGCTGGGGCGGCAGGGTCGACGGGTGCCGGGGAAAATCTATTTCGACCTTGCCACATGGCATCTCATCAACACGGTGTATACGCACAATCGTGTCATCGAATTGCGCGAAATGATCAGTATGTATAGCGACCTCGTTTGCTACCAACGCCTGATGAAAACCGTGACCAGGCGATTGGGGCATCACCTCGCTGCTTTGGCCGAGCAAATAAAAATAGAGACGGCGCTACATGGCCAAAGTGCGATCAGGCTGGACGCACTGGAAGACAATTTGCAGGTGCACTTTACCGAAGCACAACAGACCGAGGCGCTGGAGCATAAGGTCACGCGGATTGTCGAGACTGCGCGCGAAACTGTGCGGCGGGCGAATGTGCGCGCCGACCAAGTGAGCGCGGTATATTTCACGGGTGGCTCTACCGGGCTACTGTTTCTGACGTTGCGGATTGCGGCACTTTTCCCAAATGCCAGACATGTTGCCGGTGATCGTTTTTCCAGTGTCGCCAATGGTCTGGGAATTTATGCAATGCGAAAATTCGGTATCCAGCGCTAACCCCCTATTTCTCACGAATGCATTTGCCCCGATAATACAGTGATGAACGCCACGCGTACCCCCCAACTGTTGCGTCTGATATTTGCCGCCATCGTCACTACAGTCCTCGCCGGTTGTGCGCCCATCAGCCTGTTCAATGTCCTCATTCCAGAAAGCGGTTTTCGGGCCACTCGCGATATCGCTTTCGGTGCAAATCCTCGACAAAAACTCGACGTATACCAACCAAATTACTCACCGAATTCAACCGCCGCGCCCAAACCGGTGGTGGTGTTTTTTTACGGCGGCGCTTGGGAATCCGGCGACAAGAGCAGCTACTTGTTCGCCGCCGAAGCATTAACATCGCGCGGCTACGTGGTAGTGATTCCCAATTACAGGCTCTATCCAGAAGTCATCTTTCCCACGTACATGGAAGATGCTGCGCTTGCTGTGAAATGGACAATCGACAACATCTCCCAGCATGAGGGTGACCCGGCCAACGTGTTCGTGATGGGCCATTCAGCGGGCGCGCAACTTGCCGCGCTGGTGGCTTACGACGGGAAATATCTTGGCCAGTTAAGCATCGACAGACGACGCATCAAGGGGGTAATAAGTCTTGCAGGTCCGCTGGATTTCCTGCCACTGACCGAAGCGAATTTATTTCTCATCTTCCCTGAACCCGTCCGCGCCGCGTCACAGCCGATCAATTTCATTGATGGCAAAGAGTCGCCCTCCTTGTTGCTGCATGGTGAGGCGGATACCCGTGTCGGCATCCATAACAGTCGGAATCTTGCCGCAAGAATCACCGCGCGCGGCGGCGTTGTTGAGACGACGTACTATCCTGAGATGGGCCACGTCGGAATACTTCTTGCATTGGCAGCACCACTGCGCAACGGCAAGCCCGTACTTGAACGGATAGCAAAGTTTATTGATGAGCGCACAACGGCGAGATAATGCAGATTATCCATTCACGGTGTCCGTTTGGATTTTTGGCCGTAGCGCAGCGTGAACACTTGGCATTTCATTCAAAGTGAATAATTTTGCGTTTAATGCCCCGGCAGCCACGGGTTTACCTCATTAATTCAAGCTGGCAGTTAATATTGGCAACCCGGCGCAAAGCAAACTCGCTTAATCCTGCGCCGACTGTAGCGAAGTTCAGCTTGTCAATACGAAAGTAGCCACTCTTCGTTCGGTTAAATGCACAGGGCTCCGAACGTCATCATTCTCGTCGGAGTTGAAAGGCTTCGTCACCCCTGGAAGTGGCGCATCTTCTTGACCAACTTTTGCCAGTGGGCCTCACCAAATAGCGATCTGCGCAAATCGGCTTCGAGAGGTTCGCTACTTCGACGCCTGCACTGCGTTGAGCACCGGATACGCTACCGAGAACACCACGTTCAGGAATTTTTGAAGTTCCGCTACTGGTGCGTTGGACACGTAGAGCAGATCTTTGTTATTGACTTGAAATGTCTGTGCAACGAAGAAACTCGCCGGGTCGCGAAGATCGATACGATAAATGACGGCGACTTTTCCGTCCGCCGTACTCATCACCGGCTGTTTGGGCCAGGCAAGTGCGTTAGCCGGTTCAAAACGGAAAATGAATACGCCTTGCGGATCGGAGCGCTCGTCACGCAAGCCGCCGGTGCGCGCGAGTGCTTGTGCGAGTGAAATTCCCTGCGCTTCGAAGTTGATCTCTTCATTCTTGCCGGTCGCGCCCAACGCGGTGAAGCTATGCGGCTGGAACATGGCCGTGACGATATCGCCGCGCGCCAGCAGCACGTTCTGCCTGGGGTCGCGGATAATGCTGTCGAGAGACATGGAAAAAACATTATCGCCACGCGTTATCTGTATTGTTATTTTATTCACCGGCTGGCGCACACCGCCGGCCGCTGCGAGAGCATCGAGCAATTTTTCACCACCCGGGGTGAGGGGCACTCGAGTGCTGTTGGTGACCTCGCCGACAACAGTGACGTTTGAAGACGCATTCCGTGTCAATCGTACCAGCACTTCCGGCTGGTTTGCTTTACCGGTGAGTCGCCTGACGATCTCGGTTTCGATCGATTGAAGCGTTTGCCCAGCTGCCTTGATTTTGCCAGCAAAAGGCACGCTGATATCACCGTCGCTATTGACCATTTGCTCAGGCATGGTCGTCGCGCGCGCGGCTGACGTTACACCGCGAACATCGGTCGTGCCGGTTGTGAACAGAGTTGCCGGAGGCGCTTCCCAGATGGAAACCTCAAGCACATCACCACTACCGATGGTTTGTGCGCGTGAAACGGTCGCTGCAAAAGCGTCCGAAAACTGCCGGGTCGCACGCTGTTCAAAAAGTTGTTTAGCCACGTTGTCAGTGACGTCGACAATCTGGATACCTTTCAAATTTGGCTGCGTGGATTTCGGATCCGCATCGGCGCGACCAAAGCCGCTGGTCGGGATGGAATTACAGCCAGAAAGCAGCAGGGCTGAGCCCAAAATACCGCTAAGAAATAGAGTCGGAATGCGAGTCTGCATATTTGTAACCAAATTGTTGAATCGAAGGATTATTGCACAGGCAAGCGTGTAACCGCATGTTACATTTTTACGTCTGAGTGAAACGTCTGAACTT
>JBKJMK010000414.1:0-8578 GCA_046596005.1 Usitatibacteraceae bacterium
GGTAGGTTTCCAAAGGCCAAAAGCGCGAAGAATCCGGTGTGAGTGCTTCGTCGATGAGATGCAGCTTGCCGCTTTCATCGAGGCCGAATTCGAACTTGGTGTCTGCAATGATGATGCCTTTGGTAACGGCGTAGTCTGCCGCCGCCGTGTATAGCTTGATGGCAATGTCCCTCACCTCGGCTGCGCGCGCGGCCCCGATGGTTTTTTCGCAGGTGGCAAAGTCAATATTTTCATCGTGCTCGCCCGCTTCCGCCTTAGTCGCGGGCGTGAAAATCGGCTGCGGCAATTTCGAGGCGCGTTGCAATCCTGGCGGTAATTTCACGCCGCACACCGATTGCGATTCCTGATATTCCTTCCAGCCGGAACCCTCCAGATAGCCACGTACGACCGCTTCAATCGGCAGCACTTTGTACTTGTTCACCACAATGGCGCGCCCGCGAACCTGATCGCGCTCATTCGGCGCGACGACTGTTTCTGGATCAATGCCGGTCAACTGATTGGGCACGATGTGTTTTAATTTTTCGAACCAGAAGTTGGCCATGGCGACCAGGATTTCGCCCTTTCCTGGAATCGGTGTCGGCAAGATCACATCGTAGGCGGAGAGGCGATCACTCGTCACGAGCAAAAGCTTGTCGTTACCGACGGTGTAAATATCGCGCACTTTGCCGCGGGCGATGAGCGGGAGAGACTTGATTGAAGATTCGTACATGCGCTTATGTCACCAACACACCGGTCAATTCACAACCTGCTTCAACTCCCCTTTCGCATATTTCGCTGCCATTGCCGAAAGCGTAATCGGCTTGATCTTGGACCCTTGCCCCGCGCAGCCGAACTGTTGGTAACGCTGCTTGCAGATCTCCTTGGCCGCCGCACGCGCTGGCTTGAGAAAGTCGCGCGGATCAAAATGCGACTTATTTTCATTCATGAACTTGCGTACAGCCGCTGTCATCGCGAGGCGAATGTCGGTATCGATATTGATTTTTCGTACGCCGTGTTTGATGCCTTCCTGAATTTCTTCGACCGGCACGCCGTACGTTTCTTTCATTTCGCCGCCGTTGTCGCGAATGATTTTCAGCAAATCCTGCGGGACACTTGAGGAACCGTGCATCACCAGATGGGTGTTCGGAATGCGAACGTGGATGGCCTTGATGCGGTCAATTGCGAGAATGTCGCCGGTGGGTTTGCGGGTAAATTTGTAGGCACCGTGCGAGGTGCCGATGGCAATCGCGAGTGCGTCCGCGCCTGTGAGTTTGATGAAATCGGCCGCTTGATCGGGATCAGTCAACAACTGCTCGCGCGTCATCGTGCCTTCAGCGCCGTGGCCGTCTTCCTTGTCACCCTTCATGGTTTCGAGTGAGCCCAGGCAACCGAGTTCGCCTTCGACCGAGACGCCGATCGCGTGCGCCATGTTGACCACCTTTTGGGTCACGTCGACATTGTATTCGTAGCTGGCGACCGTTTTGCCATCAGCTTCCAGCGAGCCATCCATCATCACGCTCGAAAATCCCAGCTTCATCGCAGAATCGCAAACGCCCGGCGACTGACCGTGATCCTGATGCATCACGACAGGGATATTCGGATAGGAGTCGACCGCCGCCTGAATCAAATACTTGAGGAATGTCTCGCCCGCATATTTGCGCGCACCGGCCGATGCTTGCATGATGACCGGCGAATCAGTCTCGGCAGCCGCCTCCATGATCGCCTGCACCTGCTCCAGATTATTGACATTGAACGCCGGCAGGCCGTAGGCGTTTTCAGCAGCGTGGTCGAGCAATTGGCGCATGGATACGAGTGGCATGAATCTCTCCTCAAAAGCCGCAGCGCGCGCCACGGGAATGGGCGGCGTTTAGACAATGTATGATTTTAACGCGGTGGACGCCCAAGGTCATGCCTGTATGCGGGAAATTAAAAAACACCAGTGCTGGGGCGGCGTTTGGAAAATTCCAGGCATCGGATTAGCGCCGGTGCCGGATTTCGTGCAAATCTTCAAGCCCCCCGGTGCTCTCCCAGCTTCACAATCTTCATTGTATTGGTGCCGCCAGATTGCCCAATCGGCTCGCCCATGGTGATGACGACGATATCGCCAATTTGGGCGACGCCGTTATCAAGCAACACCTGTTCTGCCGCGCTCATCAATTTCTCCCGGTCGTGGCCTTCGTAGGCAAGCGTGAAAGGACGCACGTCGCGCATCAGCGCGGTTTTGGTGAGCGTGCCATCCTCTGGTGTCAGAGCGTAGATCGGCACCCCCGAATTGAGGCGCGACATCCATAATGCCGTCGAACCCGATTGCGTGAGTGCCGCGATACAGCGCACCTTCAAGTGGTGCGCCGTGAATAAGGCCGCCATCGCAATCGATTGATCGACGCGGGTGAACACGCGGTCCAGAAATTCGCGGTCGAGTTTATTCTCGGCACTTTTTTCGGCTTCCTTGCAGACCCGCACCATCGCCTCCACAGCCTCAACGGGATAAGAGCCTGACGCCGATTCTGCCGAGAGCATAACCGCATCGGTGCCGTCGAGCACTGCGTTGGCGACATCGGATACTTCTGCACGTGTTGGAATCGGTGACGTGACCATCGATTCCATCATCTGTGTCGCGGTGATGGTGAGTTTGTTCATTTCGCGCGCCATGCGGATCATGCGCTTTTGCAGTGCAGGCACCGCCGCGTCACCAACTTCCACAGCCAAATCGCCGCGTGCGACCATGATGCCGTCGCAGGCTTTCATGATGTCGGTGAGCGCATCGTTTGTCACCGCCTCTGAGCGCTCGATTTTCGCAATCAACAGGGCGTGGCCGCCGGCGGCGCGCATCAGTTCGCGTGCCATGTACATATCCGCGCCGCTTTTCGGAAATGACACCGCCAGAAAGTCAGCGCCAATCGCCACCGCCGTCTTGATGTCTTCCATGTCCTTGGATGTCAGTGGTGGCGCGGTCAGGCCGCCACCTTTTCTGTTGATGCCCTTGTTGTTCGACAGCACGCCACCGACCTGCACCTTGCATTCGATACGATTGCCGCGCACCGACATCACCTCAAATACGATCAGGCCGTCGTTGAGCAGCAGCACGTCTTTGGGCTTTACGTCGCGCGCGAGTTCCTTGTAGTCGATGCCCACCTGTTTTTCGTCGCCCAGCACGCAATCTGCATCGAGCACGAATGTGTCACCGGTTTTCAAGATAACTTTGTTGTCCTTGAATCTGCCGACCCGGATTTTTGGCCCTTGCAGATCCGCGAGAATGCCGACGGTGCGGTTGGCCTTCTTCGCAAGCTCCCGCACCAGATTGGCCCGGGCAATGTGATCCTCAGCCTTACCGTGCGAGAAGTTCATGCGCACCACATCGACGCCCGCATTGATGAGGCGCTCCAGAACGTCCGGCGCTGATGAAGCGGGGCCAAGGGTGGCAACAATTTTGGTGGCACGTGACATGACTGGTTTCCTTTTTTGCGCTTCAACCTGCGAATGCGACAGGGTAAATGCCTTGGTAACGCTCAACGAGCGATTTTTACGCTGCAGCGCGTTGTTCCAGAATTTCCACCGCAGGCAATACCTTGCCTTCGAGAAACTCAAGGAACGCCCCGCCACCGGTGGAGATATACGACACTTTGTCGCTGATCCCGTACTTGGCAATTGCCGCCAGCGTGTCGCCGCCACCGGCGATGGAAAATGCATTTGAATCCGCGATGGCCCGCGCCACTGTCTCGGTGCCGTGACCGAATTGGTCGAACTCGAATACGCCGATTGGGCCATTCCAGACGATCGTGCCGGCGTTCTTCATGATTGCGGCGAGTGTTGCAGCCGTTTGCGGGCCGATATCGAAAATCATATCGTCGTCGGTGACATCTTCTGCACGCTTCGTGACTGCCGGCGTCGCTGCTGAAAACTCTTTTCCACAGACCACATCGACTGGAATCGGTACCGCTGCGCCGCGCGCGGCCATCATGTCGATGATCGCTATCGCTTCTCCGACCAAGGTCGGCTCGGCTAACGATTTGCCAATCGGCAAACCTTTAGCCAACAAAAAAGTATTGGCGATCCCGCCACCGACCACGAGTTGATCGACTTTCCCGGCAAGCGATTTGAGAATCGTCAATTTCGTGGAGACCTTTGATCCCGCCACGATGGCAACCATCGGACGCTTTGGGGTTCTGAGGGCATTAGCCAATGCATCTAGTTCGGCTGCCAGCAGCGGTCCCGCGCAGGCAATACCCGCGTATTTGGCGACACCATGTGTGGTTGCTTCCGCGCGGTGCGCGGTACCGAATGCGTCGTTGACGTAGACATCGCACAATGCGGCTATTTTTTTTGCGAGCTCGTCGCTGTTTTTTTTCTCGCCTCTGTTGCCGCGACAATTTTCGAGCAACACCAATTCGCCCGGCGTTACTTTCACGCCTTCAACCCAGTTCGCCAACAGTGGCACGTCGCGTCCCATCAATTCACTCATGCGTTTTGCAATGGGCGCTAATGAATCCGCGGATTTGAGCTCGCCTTCGGTCGGTCGTCCCAAATGCGATGTCACCATGACTGCGGCTCCCTGATCGAGCGCAAACAAGATAGCGGGAATCGAGGCGCGAATGCGCGTGTCGTCGGTGATGTTGCCGTGGTCGTCCTGCGGCACGTTCAGATCGGCGCGGATGAAGATGCGCTTGTTTCTTAACTCAAGGTCGGTCAACCGGATAAATGCCATTGCTAATCCACCATTCCATCATTCACTCAAATGTTTTCCGGCGACTACTTTGTAAGACACGCTTCCATTTGCTGCTGGGCAGTGCGCAGCAGATCAGCGCCTTGCTGGGCCTTTTGCGTGGTGGCTTCCCCGGAATTGCCAGTCTCTTTCTGGAAAGTACTGAACGCGTCAATGAAAACTGTCATCGCAGATTGAAGTGTTGTACGAGCGTTGCCAGTGCAGTCGTCAACCTCGACGGTATCGGCCTCACTCTTGATTGCCTGAAGTTTCTTGATGGGCCCGGCGATGTCGCTGCGTCCGGTGCGAGTGGCTTCATTCAAGGCGTCGTTCCATCGCGAACCGATAGCGCGAAGCGTGTCAACGTTACGCTGCCGCGCTTCACGGGTGCGCCCCTTCTCGAAGGCCTCGTCTGCGGCTGCTTTCTGCTCCGCGAAGCGCCCGGCTATCGCCCGGCTGTCATTTCGCGTCGCTTCTGACGCACTCTCAACGCGCACTTCGCTTTTTGGCGCAGCCGCGTCTTTGCAACCAAAAGCCGTTGCCGCAAGCAGGATGATGAGAACCGCGCAGATTTTCTTCATGTGATCTCCGGTTACCGAAAACTACTTCGCAGACATCAGCGCGACAGTCGTATCGAGCATCCGGTTGCTGAAGCCCCATTCATTGTCGTACCAGCTCGTCACCTTGACCAGACGACCAGAGACTTTCGTCAGTGTGGAATCAAAAGTAGATGAGTGTGAATCGTGATTAAAATCCACCGACACCAACTGGCCGGTGTTGTAGGCCAGTATGCCTTTCATTGCGGGCACTTCTGAGGCGGCCTTCATAATCGCGTTCACCTCATCGACCGTGGTATCGCGCGCAGCGATGAAAGTGAGATCGACGAACGACACATTGATCGTCGGTACGCGAATCGCGAAACCATCCAGCTTGCCGTTAAGCTCCGGTAACACCAGACCAACGGCCGCGGCCGCACCCGTCTTGGCCGGAATCATGCTCATCGTTGCCGAGCGCGCACGGCGCAGATCCTCATGCATCACGTCAGTCAGCACCTGATCGTTGGTATATGCATGCACCGTCGTCATCAGTCCATTCACGACGCCGATCTTGTCGTGCAATGGTTTCACCAGTGGTGCCAAACAATTGGTGGTGCATGACGCATTTGAAATCACCGTCATCGCCTGCGTGAGAACGCTGTGGTTCACACCGTACACGATGGTCGCGTCAACATCCTTGCCGCCGGGGGCAGAGATGATCACTTTTTTCGCGCCCCCCTTCAAATGTGCCGAGGCTTTTTCTTTGGTCGTAAAGAAGCCGGTACATTCGAGTACCACGTCAACACCCAAATCGGCCCACGGTAACTGCGCCGGGTCGCGTTGCGCAAACACTTTGATTTTGTCGCCCGCGCCGCCGTTGCTGACGATGAGGGAGTCGCCATCGACGACGACAGTGCCGGGAAACTTGCCGTGCGCGGTATCGTAGCGGGTCAAGTGGGCGTTGGTGTCGACCGGACCAAGATCGTTGATCGCAACGATTTGGATATCATGTTTTTTATGGCCCTCGTAGTGGGCACGGAGAACGTTGCGGCCGATGCGGCCGTAGCCATTGATGGCGACGCGGATGGTCATGTTGTCTTTCTTGCGAACGAGTGTGGAAAAAAGGGTTTGGGCAAGGCTACGAAAACCGTTAATTTTACCGCAATGGTAATTTTCGCCCAAATCGGCCCGCAAGACACGCGATAATGGCAGCCATGAAAAAAGTTGTTATCGCCTCTGGCAATGCAGGTAAGTTGCGCGAATTTGCAGCACTCCTGGCACCGTTTGAATTTGCAGCAATCCCGCAGGCGGAATTGGGCGTGAGCGAGGCCGAGGAACCGCACATCACTTTCGTTGAGAACGCATTACTCAAGGCTCGCCACGCGTCGCGCGCAACCGGGCTTCCTGCCTTGGCCGATGATTCCGGCATTTGTGTAAACGCGCTTGATGGCGCCCCCGGTGTGCGCTCGGCGAGATACGCGGGCGAGCCGGGCAATGATGACCGCAACAATGAAAAACTTGTCGCCACACTGAAAGCGCATCAGGACCATCATGCGTTTTACTATTGCGCGTTGGTGTTTGTTGCGCACGCCGATGATCCCCATCCATTGATTGCAACCGGTGAGTGGCATGGTGAGATCGTCGCGTCGCCGCGCGGCGACGGTGGCTTCGGTTACGACCCCTATTTCTATTTGCCAGAGTACGGCTGTACTGCAGCCGAGCTATCGACCGAGATCAAGAACCGCGTGAGTCATCGTGGCAAAGCGATGCAGATGCTTGCTGGGGCAATCCAAAACTCGCGGAATTTTGCACGCTAGCCATGCCAAACATCGCACCAATACTGGGTGTTGGCCCGGTCGCCGGAAGCGGGGCACTGCTAACCGTACTGCCGCCGCTGTCGCTTTACATTCATATTCCGTGGTGTGTGCGCAAATGCCCTTACTGCGATTTTAATAGCCATGAAGCCAGCGGAGCGGCTCCCGAGCGTCGCTATATAGATGCGCTCATCTCCGATCTGGATCATTCGCTGCCGAAAATTTGGGGTCGCCGCGTGTACTCGATTTTCTTCGGCGGCGGTACACCGAGCCTGTTTTCCGCGCACGCAATCGACGAAATTCTGGCAGCCGTGCGCGCTCGCGTCACACTGGATGTCGAGGCAGAAATTACGCTGGAAGCCAACCCGGGAACCTTTGAGGCCGGAAAATTTCGTGGCTTTCGTGACGCGGGCGTTAATCGCCTGTCCATCGGTATTCAGAGCTTTAACGACACCCACCTGAAAGCGTTGGGACGCATCCACAGTAGCGGGGAAGCAGCGCGCGCCATTGAAATTGCGCAGGCAAATTTCGACAACATCAACCTTGATGTCATGTTTGCATTGCCCGGTGTTGAGAACAGGCAGTCACTCGAAGAATGTGAACAGGATATCGATACCGCGCTGTCGTTTGGCACCAATCATCTATCGATCTATCACCTCACGCTCGAAGCAAACACCTTGTTCCATCGTTTCCCGCCGAAATTACCGGACGACGAGACTGCTGCTGATATGCAGGAAATGATTTCGCGGAAACTGGTCGGCGCAGGCTACACCCATTACGAGACTTCCGCTTACGCCCGGCCCGGATGGGAGTGCCGGCACAACCTCAATTACTGGCGCTTTGGCGACTATCTTGGCATCGGTGCAGGTGCGCACGGAAAAATTTCACGTCCCGATTATGTCGGCCGCGAGTCGCGTTACAAACAGCCAAATGCGTTTATGACAAATGCCGTCGTGGGCGCTGCCATTCAGGAAGAAAAAATTGTCCCGCGTGCTGAATTGCCGTTTGAATTCATGCTCAACGCACTGAGGCTGACCAACGGGTTTGCCGCCTCATTGTTTACCGAGCGCACCGGTTTGCCGATTACGGCAATTAGCCGTCAACTTGATGAGGCGGAGGTGCGCGGCTTGATCGCGCGCGATATCAAGCACATCCGGCCGACCAAAAAGGGCCAGTTGTTCCTGAATGACTTGCTGGAAATGTTCTTGCCGGTAAGTGCGGAGCACAAGCCGTAGCCTGCTTGCAGGCTGATATTACTTTCTGATGCGTTTGTCGCGTTCGATCACCGCATACGCAGAATGGTTATGGATCGATTCGAAATTTTCCGATTCGACCACATAAGCCTCGACGCGCTCGTCGGCATTCAGCGCAGCGGCCACATCGCGCACCAGATCCTCGACAAATTTCGGATTATCGTATGCCCGCTCAGTAACGAATTTTTCGTCAGGGCGTTTAAGGATGCCATACAGTTCGGCTGATGCCTGATCTTCGGCGATCCGTACCACGTCTTCAATCGTTATTGGTGCCGCGTTGCGCACAGAGATGCT
>JBKJMK010000051.1:0-23873 GCA_046596005.1 Usitatibacteraceae bacterium
CCTTTCTGCGTCACTTCGACTTTTTGCGTGTAATCGCCGCTTTGAATGCGCCGCGCCACGCCTGCCAGTTCATTGATTGGTCGGGTAATGTTGCGTGCGATCAGCATGCTGCCAATCACCGACAGCATCACCGCCGCCACGGCCAGAATCAGGAAGGCGCTACTGACGCGCTTGAATGGTTCGATGCCCTCGGCGAGCGAGCGCTGCAGCACCGCGACGATCTGGGTATCTCCCTGTTTTTCGATCGACGCCAGCCGCGCTTCGTAGTCCTGGTCGCCGACTTGAAAATCGATGGTGCCCCGGCTGGTGTCGCCGCTAACGGCAGGCACCAGCCCACTGCGAATATTATCTGGCAACGTGGACGCATTCAAACGCCATGGTTCTCCGGTTTGCTGGCTGAGGAATGACACGTCAAGTGCAGTGAGTTTTTTCAGGTCGTCGGCTGTCTTGTCATCGATATTAAAACCGACACCCACCCACGCCACGGTGGTGGGTGCGTTGACGGGCGTGATGACGAGTTGATATAGGCGGCCGTCCATGGTCACGATGCCGGACGCTTTGCCGTTGACTTCGGCGGCCTTGGTCAGATGCGAAAAACGAAACGGCTGCGCCCGCGATTCCGGATGCAGTGTGTCGGCCAGCACAATCTGATCCAGCGAAATTAACAGCATGACGTTTGCCGAGGCACGCGCTGCGTGATTGGTCAACGCCGAGAGAATAGTTGCGGTATCTTTTGTTGCGACTGCCTGCCGGAAGGCAAACTCCGACGCCAGCAGACTGGCACTTTGTTCGAGCTGATCGCGCTGCTGATCAAGCAGGCGCAGGAAAATACGCTCACCGACCGCCAGCTCCTGCGAAATGGTTTGTCTGGCGATTTGATAATTGGCTGTATTGACGACCAAAAACGCCAAGCCTTGCACCAGTATCAACAGCCCGGCAAAAAACACCACGATCCGGGTACGAAGGTTTTCGAACGGGAAACTAAATCGCTTATTCACAAATTTGGGCCATTCGTGAGAATGGTGGAAAGTGTCGGTCGATAGCCATCGAGCGTGGCGCGGTGACGGTAGCGAGGATACTGGCCATGGACACGACATCGTCCACAGCCTCGCCCAGCGTTTCTATCTCCTCCCAATGCCGACCTGAGTCGGCGTGAAGTCATGGTCATTGCGTTCCTGCATCTTGTTATCGGCAACGTTGCCCGTTGCGGCCATTCTAGCCGACACGCGAGCGAAATCCATTGCAGGCGAACGCACCTTGACGTGCGGGGGCAGCTCTAATTCAGCAGACGCGACAAAAAAAACCGCAAGCAAATGTAAGCGTGCATAATTCAAGACTCGCGCAGATCGCCAGTAATAATGCGATTCGCATCAGGAAATCCGCGTCGGCAGTCGGGAGTGCGATACCAGCGAGCAGTGATTATCCGAAAAATTATTTCGTTATTTTTATGGGAGAGCAGGCGATGTTAAAGGGAAAAACAGCAGTTGTGACAGGATCTACCAGCGGGATTGGATTGGGTATCGCTGAAGGGTTTGCCAAGGAAGGCGTCAATCTTGTGTTGAACGGATTTGGCGACGCTGCAGAAATCGAAACAATTCGCGCCGGTCTCGCGTCGAAGTTTGGTATCAAAGTAACCTACGACGGTGCCGATATGAGTAAGCCCGAACAGATCGAGGCGATGATGAAAAAGGCGGCCGAGGATTTTGGCGGCGTCGATATTTTGGTGAACAACGCTGGTATTCAACATGTTTGCCCGGTGGAAGAGTTCCCGACCGCCAAGTGGGACGCCATTATTGCGATCAACCTGTCATCTGCGTTTCACACCACAAAAATGGCCGTGCCGTACATGAAATCCAAGGGCTGGGGACGCATTATCAACGTCGCATCGGCGCATGCGATGGTTGCTTCGCCGTTCAAATCCGCCTACGTCGCGTCAAAGCACGGCATCATGGGATTTACCAAGACAGTTGCGCTGGAAGTCGCGGAAAAGGGCGTTACCTGCAATGCAATCTGTCCAGGCTATGTGCTGACACCGCTGGTGGAAAAGCAGATTCCTGATACTGCCAAGGCGCGTGGCATGACGATCGAGCAGGTCAAGAAAGACGTATTGCTTGCGGCGCAGCCAACCAAGCAATTTGTCACGACAGCGCAGGTCGCGGGCACCGCGATTTTCCTTTGCAGCGATTCGGCGGCGTCGATCACCGGCACAAACATTATGGTAGAGGGTGGCTGGACTGCGCACTGATTTCAGGCGCTAACGTTTTCCGTCCGCTGGTGCACTTGGTGTGCCACCGGATCGATTTCCTTAAGGTCAATGCACCAACCGCCATCTGGCGCGAAAGGTAAGAAAATGAAAGCAAAAACCGTTACCAAAACCAAAGCGAGGGCCACGTCCAAACCGGCGGCAAAGAAGGTTGTCACCAAATCAGCCGCATGGAGTCCAGCCGTTGTGGCGGCCCCTGCAGTTATTCGAAGAACCGAGCCGAAAAGAATCAATCTGGCTCTGCAAGGCGGCGGCGCGCACGGCGCTTTCGGTTGGGGTGTGATGGACAAATTCCTTGAAGATGGCCGCGTCGAGATCGAGGGACTATCCGGCACCAGCGCCGGCTCCATGAATGCGGTCGTGTACGCGTATGGCAAACTGAAGGGCAATGACGGTGCGCGCGCGGCATTGCATGATTTCTGGAAGGCAATTTCAGATGCCGGGCAAAAGTATGCGCCCAAAAAAATGCCGTGGGATCTTGGCATCGTCCAAAAGGAAAACCCCATCCAGGACATGATGAAGTCCATGATGAGCATCCTCTCGCCATACCAGATGAATCCGATGAATTACAACCCGCTGCGGGAAGTACTGGAACAGCAGGTGGATTTCGAGGAACTCGAGCGCAGCCAGCTCACGAAGTTATTTATTTGTGCGACCAACGTGCGAACCGGCAAAGTGAAAATCTTTCATACGCCGGAGGTCACCGCCAGCGTCGTGCTGGCTTCCGCTTGTCTGCCACAAGTTTTCCAGGCCGTTGAAATCAACGGCGAGCATTACTGGGACGGCGGCTACATGGGTAACCCGGTGCTCTATCCCTTGTTTTACTATACCGAGTCACGCGACGTCGTTATTCTTCATATCAACCCCATTGAGCGTCCGGGCCCGCCGACTACGTCAGCCGATATCGCCAACCGCCTCAACGAAATCACGTTCAATTCTTCGCTTATCAAAGAATTGCGCTCGGTCTACTTCGTGCAGAAACTGCTCGACGACGGATGGATCAAGGATGAGCATCGCGACAAATTGAAATACGTGCTGATTCACTCGGTTCGCGCCGATAACGCGATGTCTGATCTCTCATCGGCCAGCAAGATGTCCAGCGATTGGGCGTTCCTGACCATGTTGCGTGACCGTGGCCGTGCACTGGCCGCTGAATGGCTTTCGCATAACTTCGAGCATCTTGGTGTGCGCTCGACAGTCGACTTGAAGAAAGAATTCTTGTAGTTTTTTCAAATTAAGGCGGCTTTGCCTATCGCAGCGCGAAAGGCAAAACCAAAAATAGCGGCGAACTGGTAAAACCCATTCGCCGCTATTTTTTCGGAAAAAAGAAACTGTCGTACGAGCTTTCGCTGAAACCTGTTTGCCGCTTGCCATCTGCGAGCAGCAGCGGCACGCCGCTTCGACCGCTCGCTTCAAAATATGCTTGTCCACCGTCCGGGGTGTCAATATCTATCTCACGGTAGCGTATCCCCTTGGCTTGCAAATAGGCTTTTGCCCGCGTGCAGTAGCCACACCAGACCGCGCTAAAAAGCGTGGTGGCCCCGATCGCGTCCGCTTTTTTCGCCTGGCTTAGACGGCTTTGCATGCTTTTCTGCAATGCCGCCTGATACTTTAAAACTGCATCTGGCAAGGGCGTGGATGGCGCATCTGCGAAGTGAAGTGTCGTGGTGGATTTGCCATCGGCAGGCGGGCGATCTGTGTAGGTGATCTTCCCGTCGGGGCCGACTACCTTGAATAGCGTTTCCGCCACCGCGTTGAAGGCCACAACGAGAAAAAAGATGTACGCGACAGTTTTCATTTCAGGTTTTTCGCATTTGAATTTTATTCACTATATCGATTTTTGCGCTGACGGGTGCATAAGGCATTCGTGGTCAACGCGTGGCGCGCCTGCAGGCGGTTTTTTGACCGCCCTCAAGAAACCTCAGGCCAAATGAGAATAAACTCATTTCACAATATTTGATGAGGAGCATTGGCATGAGCGAAAATAATCGCCGCGACATAATGAAAACCGGCGCAGCGGTAGCACTGGGCGCATTGGCAGGATGCGCGCTTCCAGGCGGCGCCGGCAGCGACATGAAAACACTTTTCCCCCTCACCTACGCGACAATTCCGGTGGTCGGCAGCGACGCACTGTTCCCGGTGCGGCGTGTCTACTGTATTGGTCGCAACTACGCTGCCCACGCCCGCGAAATGGGTTCGGATCCGACGCGCGAGCCGCCATTCTTTTTCCAAAAACCCACAGATGCAATTCAGTTTGTCCGCCCCGGGGGCGTGACCGATCATCCTTATCCCTCTCTCACCAAGAACTATCACTACGAAGTCGAGCTGGTGGCCGCGCTGAACAAAGGCGGACGGGACATACCAATCGATAAGGCGCTGGAATGTGTATATGGCTATGCGCTCGGTCTGGACATGACCAGGCGCGATTTGCAACGCGGCATGGGTGACCAGAAAAAACCGTGGGAAATCGGCAAGAGCTTTGATCACTCAGCGCCAATTGGACCGCTGCATCTGGCAGGCCAGATTGGGCATATTAAAGACGGCGCGATCTGGCTCAAAGTGAACGGCACGATCAAGCAGAACGCAAACCTGAATCAGATGATCTGGAATGTGGCGGAGCAAATCAGCAAGCTCTCGGAAGCGTTTGAGATGATGCCGGGAGATATCATTTATTCAGGTACGCCGGAAAATGTGGGGCCGGTCGTCAAGGGTGATGTGATCGAATGCCACATCGACAAATTGCCGAATCTCAGCGTGAAGATCGTTTGATCTGCATGCTGGTACCTGTAAAGCAACATAAATTATCGTACGGATAAAGCGCAATCTCTAGCACTGGCGCGGATTCTGGCGGCATTTGGGCTGAAGAACCGCTCCAGTGAATGTGTTTGCCGTATTGCTTGATGGCCGAATGCAATTCGCCATTACCCGTGAACACTTAATTGAAGATGCACAGTTTCCGTTAATCTTGATCCAGCACCTGCGTACGGCGAGATGCCGTTCATCGCATCAATCATCACAAAGATATTGGAGGAGTTCCATGGTTATCCAGGCAATCGATTCCATTCGGCGCGTTACCGGCGTGTTGCTGTCCCTGAGCGTGTTGCTCATGAGCGCTACACTGATGGTGCCTCTCATGGCGCAGGACTATCCCGCGAAGCCGATCAAACTCATCATCCCTTATCCGCCCGGCGGAGCCACCGATGTGATTGGCCGCATCGTCGCGCTGAAAATGTCCGAGGCGCTGGGCCAGCAACTCATCGTTGACAACCGCGCCGGTGCAACCGGGTCAATCGGTGCGGGTGCCGTGGCGACAGCACCTGCTGATGGCTACACGCTCCTGTTGGGCGCACTCACCAGTCATTCGATCAACGCCGCGTTGCAGCCGAATCTTTCTTTTGACCTTGCCAGGGATTTCGCCCCGATCGGCGTGGTGGGACAAGTGCCACTGGTGTTTGTTGTCAATCCTAAAATGCCGGTGAAGACGCTGAAAGAATTGATGGCGTACACGAAGGCCAATCCAGGCGTGAGTTATGCCTCATCCGGCAATGGCTCTCCGCAGCACATGGCGGGTGAAATGTTCAAGTCAATGACCAAACTCGACATGCTGCACGTTCCGTACAAAGGCAGCGGCCC
Organism: Usitatibacteraceae bacterium; assembly: GCA_046596005.1. Lineage (GTDB taxonomy): Bacteria > Pseudomonadota > Gammaproteobacteria > Burkholderiales > Usitatibacteraceae > UKL13-2. The sequence goes on from JBKJMK010000051.1 coordinate 5,897, forward strand.
GGCGATGAATGATCTGGTTGGCGGCCAGGTGCAGTCAATGATTGAAACCATGCCTGCGGCACTGCCGCACATCAAGGCAGGTAGTTTGCGGCCGCTGGCTGTCGCGTTGCCGGCGCGCTCCAACAATTTGCCGGACGTGCCGACAGCGGGCGAGGCCGGTCTGCCGGATTTCATCGTTACGTCGATGTTCGGCCTGCTTGCACCGGCCAAAACGCCGCCTGCGATTATCGCCAAACTTTCCGCAGCGCTCGAAAAAGTACTGGCCTTGCCGGATACGCAGGCGCGCATGGATGCGCAAGGCGTGGTTATCGGGTACCTGAATCCAGCCGACAGCACCAAGCGCATCAAGGCGGAAATTGACAAGTGGACCAAGGTCGCCAAAGACGGCCACATCAAACTTGAGTAGCGCCGGGCAAATCGCGATGACCGATAAGCCCGACAGGGAGATCAGCAAAGGCTTGAGGAAAGGGCTTACCGCTTACGGCGATAGTGGTTTTTCGCTGTTTCTTCGGAAAGCCTTCATCAAGGCAATGGGATTTTCCGACGATGCGCTCGACCGGCCGATTGTCGGCATCACCAATACTTACAGCGATTTCAACCCCTGCCACGGCAATGTGCCGCAAATCATTGAGGCGGTAAAACGCGGCGTGATGCAGGAAGGCGGCATGCCATTCGTGTTTCCGACCATCTCGATCGGCGAATCGTTTGCGCATCCGACCAGCATGTATCTGCGCAATCTGATGGCGCTGGACACTGAGGAAATGATGCGCGCACAACCAGTCGATGCGGTGGTGCTCATCGGTGGATGCGACAAAACCATCCCGGCGCAGTTAATGGCTGCGGCCTCGCTCGATATTCCCTCGATCATCATTCCCACCGGGCCCATGCTCACCGGCGAACACAAAGGCGAACGTCTCGGTGCCTGCACCGATTGTCGGCGCTTCTGGGCGAAATATCGTGCCGGTGAAATTGATGATGATGAGATTGACGACGTAAACGCGAAGCTGGCACCAACCACAGGAACCTGCATGGTGATGGGGACGGCAAGCACGATTGCCTGCATGGTCGAAGCGGCGGGGATGAGCCTGGCCGGTGCTGCGGCAATTCCGGCGGTCTATGCCGAACGTTTTCGTCACGCTGAAATGAGTGGTCGGCGCGCGGTGGCACTCACCAAGGCGCCCCTGGTACCGAAGGATATTCTCACGCCAAAATCCGTGACCAACGCGCTCATCGTGTTGCATGCCATCGGTGGCTCAACCAATGCATTGATTCATTTCACTGCAGTCGCTGCGCGCCTTGGCATCAGGATTGATCTCGCAGCTTTCGATCAACTCGGACGCAGCATCCCGGTGCTGGTCGATCTGAAGCCCAGTGGCGCACACTACATGGAGCACCTCTATGAAGATGGTGGCCTGATGGCGGTGCTGAAAGAACTGAAGCCGATGCTGCATCTCGATTGCATGACCATCAGCGGTCGCACGCTCGGCGAAGAAATCGACGCCGCAAAAGTGCCGGCCATACGCAAGGTGATTCGCCTTGCACAATCGCCCATCTTTCCGGTCGGCGGGCTCGCCGTTCTCAACGGTAATCTCGCTCCGCGCGGCGCGATCATCAAACACTCGTCGGCCACACCCGCACTGCTGAAACACCGTGGCCGTGCCGTGGTATTCACCAGCATTGAGGATCTGGCCGCACGCATCGATCGCGATGATCTCGACGTCACGGCCGACGATGTGCTGGTGCTGCAAAATATCGGCCCCAAAGGCGCACCCGGCATGCCCGAGGCGGGGTATATTCCGATACCCAGAAAGTTGGCGAAGGCAGGCGTGAAGGACATGTTGCGAATGTCTGACGCGCGCATGAGTGGCACTGCGTTCGGCACCATCGTGCTGCACATCACGCCTGAAGCTGCAGAACGCGGCCCGTTTGCCGCCGTGCGCAATGGCGACATGATCAGCCTCGACGTATCGGCGCGAACGTTGACTGTGGAAATCAGTGAGGCAGAAATAGCTGCGCGACTCGCAGCATGGACACCGCCAGCGACGCTGTCCAACATGCCAAGCCATGGTTATCGCAAGTTGTACCAGACCAGTGTCACGCAGGCAGACATTGGCTGCGATTTTGATTTCATGCTGCCGGAGATGAATCAGGTTGCGCCAATTCTGGCGAAGGAAATAAAGCATGCTTGAAGCACCCGCAAGCTCCTGTGCATTGGTGGTCGGTGGCGGCACGATGGGGGCAGATGTGGCGCTGGTCTTTGCGCGCGCAGGTTGCAGGGCGATAGTGCTCGAATCCGATCAGGCGCGTAGAAAACGGCTACCGGATTATTTTGCCCGCGGCATGGCTGATCTCGGCTACCAGAATCGTCTCGGCAAACTCACGACATGTGAATCGCTCGATGATGTCGCATGGAACGACATCGATCTGGTCGTCGAGTGCATTCCAGAACGCCTCGACATCAAACAGGGTTTGTTCGCCGAACTGGTGCGCCGCGCCCGGCCAGATGCTTTCCTCACCAGCAACAGTTCGAGTTTCCCGATCAGTGCCATCGCCGCCAATCTTGACACTGCCTCGCGAATGCTGGGCCTGCATTTTTTTATGCCCGCGCACCTCGTTCCGTTGGTGGAAGTCATCCTTGGTAAAGACAGCAATCCTGCGCATGGCGAAACCTTGTCCGCTTTTATGCACGCTTGTGGCATGGTGCCGGTCATCGTCAAGAAAGATCTGCCTGGCTTCCTCGCCAACCGCCTGCAACACGCACTTGCGCGCGAAGCATTTTCCATGATCGATGAAGGGGTGGCGACGGCTGAGGATGTCGACAAGGCAGTGCGATTCGGATTCGGCTTTCGCTTTCTTGCGGCCGGCCCGGTGCTGCAACGTGACCACGCAGGCGTCGAGGTTCATACGGCGGCCGCGGCGACCATGTATCCATCTCTTTGCGCTGCGGCCGTGCCGGCCAAGGTGTTGCGCGACAAAGTCGCCGCGGGAAAATTCGGCATGAAAACCGGTGAAGGTTTTTTTCGCTGGACCGAGGCGTCCATCGCTGCCGAGAGGAAGCGCTACGACAATTTGTTACGCGCAGGACTTAAGTTGATTGAGGGCGAGCTGCCGAAAATTCATGACAACGGGCAATAGCGCAAGCGTGGGGGATGCGGGAAATTCTCGATACGTGGGCTGCCGGTAGCGGTGAAAGCTGAGGTCTAATAGGGGCGCGCATTTACAGGCATTTTTGTCCCGGCAGGCGCGCCAATGCTGGTGTTTTTCATTGCCAGAAATCTCACATCCGATTTATCCGGTCGCGACAAATGTTTCCGCAGCACTTTATAGATGTCGGGGTCGAATTGGGTTTCATTTGCGCTGCTTGATTCAATCAACATCCATAACTCTTCTTCATCAGCAGCCGTCCCAAGGTGGCACCACCGATCAATCAGATAGTGTCGCTCCCAACCGTGATCGGCATGTGTCTCTTTGATGGCAATCGGGCCATTCCACGGCCACGGCGGGAAACGATGTTCACCAAGCGCATCGAGTAAACGCAGGTTGTGCTGCATCATGCTTTCTTCACCGACGCAAACGCCGCGGCAACGGTGAAGTTGCCTTGCAAAACAAGCGCCCTCTGTTTGTTGCACGCCCAGCGCTTTCCAACAAAGCGCTGCGCCGGCAGCAAGTCTTTGCAGTAACGCTTTCGCGCGCGCCTTCGCCGGAAACGGGCCGTAAAGTCCGGCGGTATTGGCGGGATCAAACTCCGTAAACGTTACCATTTCGGCAGGCGCGGAAAGGTCGGTGACGCGAATAAATATGCTCTGACGATTCTTGCGCAATCGATGGTTTCTAAGCGGCAACGAAGACTTCACCAACTGCGCCTCGCGCAGTAACGCGCCGAGTTCGCCGGCGGTTTCCTCAAATTCAATCCGCGTAATTTCGGTAGACAGGCGCTGATCATTTGCGCTGCGGTAATCGCTGGAGAAATGGGAGCGTATGCGGTCGCGCAGATTCACGCTCTTACCCACGTAGATTGGCAGCGCGTTGACGCCATAGAACAAATACACGCCAGGCCCTTCAGGAAGATCGTCGAGTACGCCGGGCGACAACTGCGGTGGCAAACTTGGCATCTTGAGAAGTGCCTTGATCGCGGCGGCGACCGCATCCGCTGGATTGCCCCGACGCATTGCATCCAGCGCCGCCCAGGTGATACGTGCATCGCCCAGCGCCCGGTGGCGATCCCCGGCCTGCAAATTGTGACGTGAAATCAGCGCATCGAGATTGTGCTGTGCACACTCCGGGTAAAGACGGCGCGACAGCCGCACCGTACACAAAACGTCTGCAGTGAACGGTGTATCGAGACGGCGAAACGCGTTCTTGAGAAAGCCATAGTCGAAACGGGCGTTATGTGCGACAAACAGGCAACCTTGCAGGCGCGCCAATACTTCCTTCGACAACTGTGCAAATGTCGGCGCATTTGCGACCATCGCGTCGGTAATGCCGGTGAGCACCTGAATCTCCACTGGTATCGCGCATTCGGGATTTACCAGGCTTTGCCACTCTTCAATTATTGCGCCGTTTTCCACCAGCACAATGCCGATTTCGGTGATGCGGTCGCCGGTGGCGGTGATTCCTGTAGTTTCCAGATCGACGATGGCAAGTCTTGAGTCAAGCATGGTGCAGGCGCGGGCGTCGTCTTACGGACGCCGCATACCCACTCGTTGCTGACGGAGCGCAGGCGGGATCAGGCGGCGCTCACCGATGCTGAATGCAGATTCAATCAGCAGCGCCAGCACCGCAACCGGAATGGCGCCCGCCAGTAAGGTGGCGTTGTCGTTCAAAGCGAGTCCCGTGACAATTCGCTCGCCAAAGCCACCTGCGCCAATGAATGCCGCGATCGTGGCGGTACCAACGTTGATGACCGCTGAAGTTTTGACACCGGCCAGTATGGTTGGACGTGCGAGTGGTAGCTCGATTAACCGCAGAATCATCGGCGGTGTCATGCCCAATGATCGGGCCGCTTGCTGCATGCTGTGCGGAATCTGCGTTAAACCTGCGTGGGTATTGCGCACGATGGGTAGCAGCGCGTAGATGGCGAGTGCAATGAAGGCCGGGACCAGGCCGATTTTTCCGGTGATCGGAATAAGGATGGCAAGGAGGGCGAGGGAAGGGATGGTTTGCAATACACCGGTGATACCGAGAATGATCGCTTCCGCCGCATGGTGACGCGCCGCCAGAATGCCAAGTGGCACGCCGAGCATGATGCTTGCAGCCAGCGAAAAAAAACCAGCGCCAGATGTTCCATCGTAAGGCGCGACAAATCCGGGCCAAAAAGTTTGTGCCAGAAGCTGTTGGTCACGTGTGCCTCAGTCGTCGCCTGATTCTCGCGATCCGCATTCGCCGCAGCGGTCAGCTTATCGCCGGACACCATTTCGCGTGGGGCTGACAAAAACTCATGTGCCACTCTCGCGAAGGCCTTCTGTTCCAACTCGGCCGAGGCATTCATGCGGCGCATCGCCTCGTCGGTAATGCGGCCTTCGAGTTTGGAGATTGCTGCCCAGACTTTGGGCAATCGCGTCGGCAGATCGAGCTTGTGGAGCAGCACGGCGTCATAGCGCGGGAAGTATTGGGCATCATCAGCCAACACGGTCATCTGATATTTGCCGATCTTGGCATCGGTCGAATAGATGTCGATGACATCAACCTGTTCTTGCACAACAGCCTCGTAGGCAAGGCCATGATCGAGGCCGCGCGGTGTGGCGTAAGGCAGGGCATAGGTTTTCTTTAATCCGGGCCAGCCGTCGGCGCGCCCAATGAATTCTTGCGACAATCCAAGCCGCAGCGCCGGATGTGTCTTCAGGTCCGAGAGGCGCGTGATATTTCTGGCAACGGCAAGATTGGCACGCATCGCCAGCGCGTAAGTGTTGTTGAAACCCAACGGCACCGACGCTTGAAGTCCCATCGCTGCCAGTTTCGTGTTGAGTTCAGCCAGCGCTGGTACGTTGTCGAGCTTGAGGATTTCCCGCGCAATCGTGCCGGTATATTCCGGATAGATGTCAATGCTGCCGGTCTTTAGCGCACTGAGCAGGATCGCCGTGTTGCCGAGTCCTTGCCGGTGCAACACGTCCGCCGCGCCTGTGGCCTCAGCCGCCTGCTTGATGATTTCGGCGAGGATGTAGGATTCGGTGAATCGTTTAGAGCCGACGTTTAGCGGCGCTGCCGTTGCAGGAAGTGCAATCGCCATTAATGTAAAGCATGCTAACGCGAATCTCAGTACCTTCATTGACCCAACGCCTCTCGCACCTTGTGCGTACAGACGTTAGTGTAGCCTGAGCTGGCCATGCGATCTGGCCTTGGCAATGCTTCTAACCGATGACGAAGCTCACTTCGATCGCCTCAAGGTGCCCCGCAATCGCCTGTGCCTTGATGCGCACCGTGCGCCCGTTGACGAGGTTGGCAGCACTGCCGCCGATAAAGGTGGCGGTTAAGGCGTTGATGGTTTCGCCGCGTACGGTGAAATTGGCAGTAGATACAAAGTTGGCAATATCGCCCTGTACGACATACTGAATGCGTTCGCCAGTGGCAATCCGGCGAAAATCAGTGGCAATCAGCACGCCTGCTGTTTTGCGACCCTTTACCTGTACCCGTGAGCCGACCGTCACCGTCGCAGCATTGGCTGCGGTGGTTTCAACGTCAGTGTCATTAAGTCGGAATCGTCCGTTTGTGCCAAGGCTTTGCACGATGCCATCGAGAACGAGGATGGCGTTGTCTGCACGGGTCGCAGGAATTCCCGCAATGATCTGGTTTGCGCTGATGCTGTTGCCGTTGGCTGAATAAGTCCCAAGCACACGTACGCGGGTGTTTTCAACGATGGATGTCGTTCCGGGTACTGTGCCGGTTGGCGTAATCACGCTTGAAACACCTGCGGTTGACACGGAAACGCCATGTATGGAGAACTGAAACGGCGTTACGTTAGTGGCGATGCCGAGTAGTTCGATGGCCGCAGTTGCCGCCGACGGGAGCAAGATTATTCTGGTGGCGAGTATGGTTTTGCTTTCCGCTTGTGGGTTGCCGTATACCTCTACGCGATTGCCGACACTCATGGTCGTGAACGAACTGGATCCTTCGAATATCGTATTTTGGTCGACCTGCACCGTGAGTGGCGCGACGGAAAGACGCGCATTCGTGATGTCAACCGCACTTATCGTTCCCACCACAGCGCTTTGCACATTAATATTGGTGGCAGTACCCGATGTTGTGCTGGTAGCGTTAGTTGGGATTGTGCCAGCCACTTCAGCGACCATGCCGAGTTTGAGGGCGTTGAAGGATTGTGCGCCCTGTGTGTTGATGAAGATGGCGGATGCGCGGTCATCGAAGCCGGTTGCGGCAATGCCTGCGACGCCAATAGTGGACAGGGGGCCGCTTGCGGTGAGCGCATCGGCGGGTGGGGTTGGGTCGCCAGTGCCGCCGGACCCTGTTTTCGTCTCCCCGCCGTCACCGCCGCAACCAGACAGCAATATTGCGACTGCAATTGCGAGGGAAAATATTATCGGTGTATGTGCCGGCAAGTTGCCCGGTCTTGCAGGGTACGGGGCTGTTTTCATTTGTTATCCTTTGTTTCAGAATAAAAATACATGCCGACGCGAATTCTTGTGTCGGTTGTACGCTCTTCCGCTACATCATCTTTTTCCGCGCGTACAGAGCGATCAAACATTACGTCGTGTACCCGCTTCCATTGTTCCCTCGCGACAAGCGCAAGGGACTCTGCTGATTCGTGTGATAGCTCGTCAGAAAATACTGATCGCTCCAGAAAAATGGGCTCGGGTTCGAGTACATTTCGCACGGCGGCATTTGCATGATCCTCGAGATTATCGCCGAGCAAAACGAGTCGATCTGAAAATTCACGCAGCGAAAGAAACTCAGGGTTGGTAAGTCTAACGCGCCCCGCGTCATCTTCCATCACATGGCCGAGGCGCAATAGCTCCTCCAAAACTGCGCCAGGCCGGTAATCCGTAGTGATAGACCGCACCAAGTCGTCGAACGTTCCCTGGCGTCCTGATGTGTGTCGCGGAAGCATCTTCGGATTTCCATCCCTGTCCCGCCAGCGTCTGTTGCTTCTCCATGCTGTATGCACCGCCATTGCATAGGAAATCATGTTCTCTGGATGGCTTTCCGCAGCAGCTTCCGTTGTCAGTCTGCGGATTTCCTTGCGATTCAGTCCGGTCAGCAGCGACAAACGCGTCCCCGTCGTCGCGTCATCCTTTGCAAAATGATCCTGTGCTGCCTTGACATATACGCGCTTGAGCAGCTCGCTCGCCGTCTGAAAAGTTACGCCCTTGGCAATCAATAGGCGAACCAAGGGCACAAGCACACGCACGAGCGTGTCAAGAAGCTTGTTCGATTGGCTCTTTTCGGTTAATTCCTTAGTCATTCATCAGCTATTTAAATGTGCATTTAACGTGGGAATTATTCCCTCGTTAAAGTATTGATGCAACAAATTTGTGTCAGATTGCCAAGCAAAATACTGAATTTGTAACATTCTGGAACTATTTCAAAAAGTACTTGCTTTTTGTTTTGAGTGAGGGAATAATTCCCACATCAGTATGTTATTCGAATTTCAAGACAAAAGCAAAGGATGCTATGTCAATGCAAACCAGACCGGTCAGTGCTGTCTTGAAGACAAGCCCGACTGAGCTGGCCGCAGATAAGCGGCATTCAATCGAAAACATACTTGCCAGGTTCACAGCAGCGCCTACGGTAGCCAACACCAGCGTGTCACGACAAACAGGACTTGCGGGCATTTGGAATAAATCCATTGACCCAGCAAGCCTGGCGTTACCTTCGCAGTCAGGGGTAACGCCCAAAATGAGAATCAACACGCTGGTGGTGCGCCCAAAAAATCGCCGGGTCGCGCTGCTTCTTGGTCACGCGCCCGTTTTAGCCGCTCGCGCTACTTTCAGCCTCATCAAGGTGGGCTCATGAACATAACTGACCAATCAACTGCATTTCCAGTCATGTATCCTCGGCCCGAAGTAAGGCGCAGAAATGCGCAACACCGGTTGCATCGGCAACCGCTCTGGCAATGGTTCAAGCCGCTAAAACAATTCAAGGAAGTTGTAGCTGGATGGGCATTGATGAGTGCTGGTTCGACAAACGAACGCGCTCATGCGGTGACAGCGCATGCACCATTTTCAGCGTCGCTGGACGTGACACCGCCTATTGCAGGGGCCAATGCGCCGCGCGTATTGACGATCACCGCTAATTTTCCGTTGGGATGCGGACCGACAGGGGCGACGTTTTCCTGTGTAACAGCAGATGGGATGCGACACCTCGATGTTCACCTGGACTGTCCCAACCCCAACTTGGCGTTTTACGATCTGGCGCTGGTTCCCTACACAGTGGAGGTGACGTATACGCCGTCAGAAGAAGGTGATCTACCTGTGCAGATCATGACATCAGACGGTGTGAGGGTGGGCGAATCCGTTGTTATCACGCGTGGCACAAAACGCGATGACGCGCATTTCGACGTTACCGGCAAGTGGGTCGACCCTGCAGCAAAAGAGACGGGCCTCGCCTTTGTGGCTGGATCACCCTGCGACGATATCGTCGTTGGCACCTGGGACTTTCATGATCATCAGGGCGTGTCGCGTCGCTATTCCATCCGGAGCGTGCATTGGAATGAGCCGGAAGTGGTTGCGGAGGGGGCCATTTTTGAAACAACCCCGAGCAGTGCTTATGTAACCTCAGCCGATCCGGCAAGCACGCCGCCGGTCTCTGCCAATCAATTGGGCTTGGCCCGCATCACGTTTAATGGTCGGGACTGCGCACGCATTTTTGCGCTGGGCTTCGGTGGCAACGTATTGTTCACGTCTAACCTCGTTCGATCGACGTTTTAAACGCGCTGACGCCTAAAAATCCTCGCGCACGCGCAGGTAGCTAGCGAAGCGGGGCGTGCCTTTGTTGGTAAAGCCGCGATGGGTGTAGGTGATTAACGCGCCCACAGAAGGTGGATTTTTCCGCACCGCGTTGCTGAAACCGGTACCCAGATTGAAGCGTTTACCGCTGGGCATTTCCATGCGCAGTGCACCCATCTGCCCCACATATTTGCCTTTTCCCGCAAGATGTCCGATGACCTTCGCTTCGGTATCCTGCAATGGTTTGAGCTTGAGCAAAACATCGCTGCGCCCAGTTACGTATGTCGCGTCGGCCAAGTGCAACATCAGTCCTTCGCCGCCGCCCTGAACCGTTTTATTAAGTATGCGTTTTAGGGCAGCACGGTCAGCGACTCTAAATTGTTCCACTGCGACCAGTTGTGGCCAGTTTGTCGTGGCGACAATTTCCCGAATGCGTGTATAGCGCTCTGCAAACGAACCCGCGCCATCAGGTAGCTCAAACACCATAAATTTGACCTGACGCCAGTCTTGATCCAACGGCGTGGATTTGCGTACATAGCCGGAGAGTTGTTCAAACCCACCGCGCGCTAACCAAAGCTCACCATCCAGTTTTTCAGCGGGCAATTTGGCGATAAACCAATCAGGGGCGTTAACAGTACGGCCGCTCCGAAAGCGCAACGTTTTGCCGTCCCAAATGGCGCGCACCCCATCGTATTTTTCACTCACAAGGTAAGCTGCTGGATCGACATTTTCGCCGAGCACATTGGCCAGCAGAATGGGCGCTGCCTGTCCCATGCCTGCACTGAGCACAAAGAGCAGGCTGCCAAGCAAATGAGTGGCGTACCCACGGAAGAACTGAGCAGCGCAAAACTGAGTCACGCACCTACGCGATGATTGCAAAAGCATGCCAATCTAAATCGACGGACGCGGCTGTTTGCCCGGCATGCGCGCGATTGCCCCCTTGCACATCACGCTGCCAGGTGAAGGCTGGCCAGTTGGTGAACCGCCGGGTGGTTCCTTAGACAATGCAAAAACAAGTCCGCCCGAGAGTTTTTCATCCATGCCCACCAGCACCAGTTTGGTTTCGCCAGTGTCGTTGATCACGCCTAGCGAACGAGGTGCACCGTCTTTTGGCACCACCCACAGTTCCAGGGCCATGCCATTCATGGTTTTCCAGGGCGCGACCATGTTCACCATAAGCATGCCTGCCTTGGGTTGTTCGATGAGTGCCCGTGCCACGTTATTGTCCTCTGCGAGCACCGCAGTCAGCATCGGACTCTGGTCGCCTGTTTTCAGGATGAACATCGCCGTTAGCAGCGCAGCGGCCAGGCCACTCGCGCCCAACCCAAAATTGCGCCAAAACGCAATGCTCTCCCATAGACCGATTTTCTGATGAGCCTTCTGCGCAGCCCTTGTTCCCGTATTCAATCCATCGATGCGCGATTCTATTTTCTTCCAGACGCTTACGTGCGGCGCCACCGGCGTGAGGCGTTCCGCCAAGGGGATTAGCCGAGACTCCCATTTCGCCACCTCAATGCGCAATGCAACGTCACGTTGTAAATAATCGTCAAAGCGCCTGCGTGCCGCACCTTTCAACGTGCCGAGGACGTATTCAGACGCGAGCCTGCTGCGAAGTTCCGGGTCACCTAGTTTCATGATTCGAGGCATCCTTTCAGCTTGAGCAGTCCACGCCGGATATGCGTTTTCACGGTTCCCAGCGGCTTACCCAGGTGGCTGGCAACTTCCGAGTGAGAAAGTCCCTGGAAAAAAGCCAGCGAAATGGTTTGTTGTTGCTCGCCATCGAGTCCTTTCATGCAACGTTCTACCTTCAATTGATCGCGACGGGCAACCAACTGTTCATCGGGACCGGGGCGTTCGTCTTCCATGTTGGTTGCAAAATAATCTTCTTCATCCTGCACTTCAAGAAACGGACGACGCACGATATCGAGGCTGCGATTTCTCACGATTGCCGTCATCCAGGTCATGGGCGCGGATTGGGCGACAGCGTATTTAGTGGCGTTATTCCAGATATTCACAAAGCTATCCTGCAAAACCTCTTCGGCGATATGCCTCTCACGGACTATACGTAGCGAAACAGCAAACAGTTTCGATTTTGTCGCTTCGTATAAATCAGCGAAGGCTGCGCGATTGCCAAGGCCGGCCTGTGCCAGTAACGCGGCGAGCTGATCATTGAGTGGGTTTGGCACTTGTGAAGGCAGGTTTGCCATAGTGTTAGTAAATTTCCGGGGCAGTGGTGAGGGTGGGGAGGCGCTGCCAGCAAGCATCGGTTACACCAGCGTGACGGTTTAACGTGCGCGCCAGAATGAAAAGAAAATCAGAAAGCCGATTCAGATACTGGAGCGCAAGCGCAGAGACTGGTTCCGTTTGTGCGAGGTCGACCAACGCGCGCTCAGTGCGGCGAGCAATCGTGCGCGCCAGATGGCAGCAAGACGCAGCGCGTGAGCCGCCTGGCAATATGAATTCCTTCAATGGCGGGAGATCGGCATTGAGATGGCTGATTTCTGTATCGAGAAACTTCACGTGGGCATCGGTCAAAGCGATATGTCCCGGAATACATATTTCTCCACCGAGATCAAAAAGCTCGTTCTGCAAGCGTGTCAGCATGATGCGCGCGGCATCGGGCAAAGGCTCGGTCAGCAACAGGCCCAGCATACTGTTAAGTTCGTCGATATCGCCCATCGCCGCGATGCGTGGTGCATTTTTTTTCACACGCGTGCCGTCGCCCAGACCGGTCGTCCCAGCGTCCCCGGTTCGTGTCGTAATCCTGGTTAGTCGATGACCCATGCGGAATTATAACCGCCGGACTTGGTATGATTGATGATTCAGAAACTGGCGCACAAACTGAATGGTCCCACAAAAATTCAATTTTCTTGATTTCGAGCAGCCGATTGCGGAGCTGGAAAGCAAGATCGAGGAACTACGCTTTGTGCAGGATGATTCTGCCGTGGATATTTCGGCTGAAATCGACAAGCTGGCCAAGAAGAGCCAGACTCTCACAAAAGATATCTACGCCAAACTTTCGGCGTGGCAGATATCACAGGTGGCGCGTCATCCGCAGCGGCCATATACGCTTGATTACATCGGCATGATAATGACGGATTTCGAGGAACTGCATGGTGATCGCAGCTTTGGCGAAGATCCTGCTCTGGTCGGTGGTCTGGCTCGCTTCAATGGCCAGACCGTGATGGTGATGGGCCAACAAAAAGGGCGCGATACCAAGGAACGTCAATTCCGTAATTTTGGTATGCCACGACCGGAAGGTTATCGCAAGGCGCTGCGTCTGATGAAGCTTGCCGAAAAATTCGCTGTGCCGATTGTGACGTTGATCGATACGCCCGGCGCATATCCTGGCGTGGGCGCTGAAGAACGCGGGCAATCCGAGGCAATCGGGCACAATCTATACGTACTTGCCGGACTGCGGGTGCCAATTGTTTGCGCCATTATCGGCGAGGGCGGTTCTGGTGGTGCGCTGGCCATTGCCATTGGTGATGTGACCTACATGCTGCAATATTCCACCTACTCGGTGATTACCCCTGAAGGTTGCGCGGCCATCCTGTGGAAAGATTCGACCAGAGCGTCGGAAGCTGCGGAGGCGTTGGGCATCACTGCGCCAAAACTCAAAGCGCTCGGTTTGGTGGACAAGATTCTCAATGAGCCATTGGGCGGCGCACATCGCGATCCACAAGCCATGGCGATAACGTTGAAGAAAGCGATCGCAGATTCACTGAAAACACTTTCAGAAAAATCGCCCGATAAGATCGTGCAGGAGCGACAAAAGAAACTGCTGGAGTTCGGTAAGTTTCGGGAGTTGGTGGAATGAGCGCCGGCGCATCGAAATGAAATGACAGCATTGTCGCGGTTTTCAGGGCTTATGCCTGAAATCCTAGCCAAAGTTGGTATTGGATAGTCTAGCCCGGACTTGCCCCGTCCCCTTGCTCAAGCTTGGAGCCTTACATCTCATCGCTCATCACCATCGTTGAGGATTTTTTGCGCCGCCATTGTCTTGGTGGCAAGCGTGTCTGCGTTGCACTTTCAGGCGGCATGGATTCGATTGTTCTCCTTGATGCAGTCGTCCAGTTGAAAGCGCTCCTCCGCTTGGACATCGACGCGATTCACGTCCATCACGGTTTGAGCCCGAATGCGGATGCCTGGGCGGCGTTTTGTACAGATGTTTGCTTAAGTCATGACATTACCCTGTCAACGAAAAAAGTTGACGTCGATAAAATGTCTCGCGCCGGTTTGGAAGGTGCAGCGCGCGCGGCTCGCTACGCTGCTTTTGCGGAATCCGCCGCGCCCTTCATTCTGCTTGCACAACATGCGGACGACCAGGCAGAAACGGTAATGCACCAATTGTTGCGCGGTACCGGCTTGAAAGGCTTGGCAGGCATGGGTGAAGTACGTGTTGTATCGCAAAATCAAACGCTATTGCGTCCGCTGCTAGGCGTGTCGCGCGCCGATATTGAAGCCGCCGCACTTGCGCGCAGCCTCCAATGGATTGAAGACGAGTCAAACGACGATATGGTGTACACCCGCAATTTCTTGCGTCACGAAGTCTTATCGCGGCTGGCAGAACGCTTTCCGCATTACCGGTCGTCCCTCGCGCGCGCAGCGCGGCACGCGAGCGAGGCAGATGACATGCTTGAGGCATTGGCAAAAATCGATCTGCAGTGGGATGGCGAAAACGCGTTTGCCGGGGCACTTGATGCGCTGCCTGCGACACGCCAGGTTAATGCGCTCTATCACTGGCTCGCGTGGAAGCGAGTTCCCGTCCCATCGCGGCTTCAGTTGGCCGAATGGGCATCACAATTATTTAGATCAAGTCCGGTTAGCAAGCCGCAACTCGCTGGTGGTCACGATTTTGTCATCCGCCGCAACAACAATCGCTTGCTGCTTCAATCGAAATTACCATCGAAATAGCAACTTTAACCGCCATTCAGTTTCTTGAAGCGTGCTAAAATCCAATGTTTTCATCAAGTTATCAAGGATTTCTAAATGGCAATTGAAAAGACACTCTCAATCATCAAGCCGGACGCCGTCGCAAAAAATGTGATCGGTGAGATTTATTCGCGTTTTGAAAAAGCTGGCCTGAAAGTAATCGCGGCGCGCATGACGCAATTGTCACGTGCAGAGGCTGAAGGCTTCTATGCAGTTCACAAAGCACGGCCGTTTTTTAACGATTTGGTCAGTTTCATGATCTCGGGCCCGGTGATGATCCAGGTGCTGGAAGGCGAGGGCGCAATTCTGAAAAACCGCGACCTGATGGGCGCGACCGATCCGAAAAAAGCCGCAGCTGGCACGATTCGCGCTGATTTTGCCGATAGCATCGATGCCAACGCCGTTCATGGTTCGGATGCATCGGAAACCGCAGCGGTGGAAATTGCATATTATTTTCCAGCATTGAACGTTTACTCGCGATAAAACGTCAGAAGGTAATCGTGGCCGTCCCCCAATACGCGAAAAGCGTGAAACCAAATCTTCTCGGCATGAGTTTGCCAGAGATGACAACGTTTTTCGCTGATTTGGGGGAGAAGCCGTTTCGTGCCAAACAGGTTTTTCGCTGGCTTCATCAGGGCGGCGTGGATAGTTTTGATGCGATGACGGACCTTGCGAAATCGCTACGTGAAAAATTGCCGGAAGTAGCGAGCATCATCGCGCCAAAATTGATGACCGAGCAGACGTCCAAAGATGGCACGCGAAAATGGCTTCTTGATGTTGGCACCGGCAACGGTATAGAGGTTGTCTTCATTCCTGAAGCGGACCGGGGCACGCTCTGCATCTCCAGTCAAGTCGGCTGCGCACTCGATTGCACGTTTTGTGCGACCGGTAAACAAGGCTTTAATCGCAACCTCACATCGTCAGAAATTATCGGACAGCTATGGTGGGCCAACAAAGCGATGGGCCGCGATCCGAAGGGGGAGCGAATTGTTTCAAATGTAGTGATGATGGGAATGGGCGAACCGCTCGCCAATTTCGATAACGTCACTGCCGCGATGGATATTATGCTTGATGACCATGGCTATGGACTGTCACGTCGGCGGGTGACGCTTTCAACCAGCGGGATTGTTCCAAATCTGACGCGACTCAAAACACGTTGTCCGGTTGCGCTCGCAGTTTCCTTGCATGCGCCGAATGACAAATTACGTGATGTGCTGGTGCCGATCAATCAGAAATATCCGCTTGCCCAATTGCTGGCTGCAATCCGCGATTACCTTGACGCGGCACCACGCGATTTCGTTACGTTTGAATACGTGATGCTTGGAAATGTGAATGACTCCGCACAACAAGCGCACGAATTGGTCGCGCTGGTAGGTGATTTGCCGTGCAAGTTCAACCTGATTCCGTGGAATTCGTTTCCAGATGCACCGTATCAGCGTTCGAGCAACAACGCGATTCATCGTTTTCGTGAAATACTGCAAGCCGCCGGGTTAATTGTTACCGTCAGGAAGACCCGCGGTGATGACATCGATGCTGCGTGCGGCCAATTAGCCGGGCAGGTTGTGGATAAGTCCAATCGTTCCAGCGTCATCAAAATTAGCCGCCCCGACGTCCGGGATGGCTTAAGGAGCAACCCTTGAAAAAATTTCCTGCGTTTATTGTTGTCACCGCTTGTTGCTTTGGATTATTGCAAGGATGCGTGTCAACTACCGCTGTTGAAAGCAAGGTACCGGACCAAACGTCCGTGAGTGATCCTCTGCGACGCGCGCAAATACACACTGAGCGCGCTGCTGAATATTATCGCTTGGGTAATCTTGCTGTTGCACTCGAGGCGACGAGACAGGCACTTAGTGCTTCCTCCACCCACGCGCCGGCGCACAACATGCTCGGCATTATCTATATGCAACTGAAGGACGATGCTCAAGCTGCACAAGCGTTCGAACAGGCGCTAAGGCTGGTGCCCAATGACTCCGAAACCCTGAACAATTATGGTTGGTTCGTATGTCAGCGGCAAAATCCAGCTGGCGCAGCGCAATATTTTCAGGCGGCGCTGAAGAATCCCCTTTATGCGACACCGGAGAGGGCGCTCTACAATTCAGGCGTGTGCATGAAAAGAGCCGGTGATCTTGTGGCAGCCGAGGTGCAATTCAGAGCTGCGGTTCAGCGCCAACCGCTCATGGCTGCGGCACTCTACGAGTTGGCTGAGATCGAGTTTGGCCGTGGCCGCACGCGCGAAGCCGAAGGACTTCTGGCGAGACACAATCAGTTGATTCAGATGCCAAGCGCTGACGCATTACTGCTCGGCGCACGAATCGCCCGTATGCAGGGCGACAAGTCGGCAGAATCGAGCTATGTTCAACAACTGCGCCGGCGTTTCCCGGATGCAGCACAAACGCGCGCCGCCGCCGAGCTTCGCTGACGTCAGTACGAGGTAACTGTGAACGAAAATAGTGCAGTGAAACGGGATAGCACACCACCTGTGGTGCCCAATGCTGAGTCGTTGCAAGCGCTCGTAGACGGTTCAAGCGAATCGAGTCGCACTGTAGGCCAATTGTTGCGTGTCGCTCGCGAGAAAGCAGGAGTGTCGCTCGGCGACGTTGCGTCGAGACTGCGCATGGGTATCAAGCAAGTGCGTGCGCTTGAGCAGGACGATTACGCGGCGCTGCCAACTGGAACGTTTCTGCGTGGCTTTGTGCGTAATTTTGCCAAGGAAGTCGGTGTCGTTCCTGATGTCGCACTGCGCTTGCTTGCGGAAACCAATCAAAGCGCCATAGCGATAAACGCAAGTGCCGTTATCATGCCGTCGCAGCAAAATATCAGCGTTTTGGCACCGGGTGGTGAATTTTCTACACCCCGCGCGCGGGCTTTCATTGTGGTGGCAATTGCAACCTTGGTGGGAGCAGTCATTTGGTATTGGTGGGGGTATGTCCGGCCACATCGTGCGGACGGAGGTCGCCCGAAAATTGTCAGCGAAGAAAGCATGGTGAGTGTGCCGATTGCGCTACCCCAACCGACAGGTATCGCGGCTCCCCCTGAAGCTGTTGCCCTGCCGGAAGGCACTGTGTCCCTGCCAGTTAGCCCTGTTGGTGTTTCGCAATTGTCCGCAGCAACGTTGGACATCGCACCTGCGGTCCCGCGTCCTGTGC